>CAUUFE010000006.1:0-30816 GCA_963544415.1 uncultured Atopobium sp. | reverse complement strand
GTGGCTGGAAAACAACAATAACGCGCTTGAAGCCAAGAGGAAGAGCTGCAGACATGGTTGCTGCAATCTCGGTTGGATGGTGGCCGTAATCGTCTACGACGGTAATACCGTTGATGTCGCCTACGTGCGTAAAACGACGGCGTGCGCCCTTGAACTGCGAAAGCGCTGCTGCGGCCTCCTCAAGATCAAAGCCAAGAGCATCAGCAACAGCAATTGCAGCAGTTGCGTTAGCAACATTGTGCTTGCCAGGGTTAGCAGGAAGCACCACAGAGATGGTCTGACCAGAAGGAGTCTTGATGGTCAGAGGATTCTCAATACCAGCTTTTCTCTCCTCCTGTGTGCAAACAAAATCGCAGCTTGAATCAAAGCCGTAGGTGACTACGTGCCTACCAGTTGATTGAGCAAGCTCAACGTAATGAGGATTATCGCCGTTGATAACAACAGTTTCTTCCTTATCAAGCAAGCTCATAAACTCACAGAAGGTCTTCTCGATATTCTCGAGAGAACCGTAGTGATCAAGGTGGTCTGCCTCAATATTGGTGACAACAACCACGTTAGGGTTAAGGAACATAAACGAACCGTCAGACTCGTCCGCTTCGCAGACAAAATACTGGCCGTTGCCGTTTTTACCGTTGGTGTCGTAGCCCTCAACAACGCCACCAATCAAAAATGATGGATCAGCGCCAAGTTTGTCCAACATGGTCGCAACCATAGAAGACGTGGTGGTCTTGCCGTGTGTGCCCGCAACAGCAATGGTCTTGCGGCCGCGCGACAAATACGAGAGCATCTTAGCGCGAGGCCAAATAGGAATGGAAAGTTCGCGCGCACGAATAACCTCTGGGTTTGTCTCTGGGATTGCGGTTGAGGTAACAATGACATCAGGCATCACAGCGTCAATAGTGGCTGCGGTGTGGCCGATGCTTACCTGAATACCTGCATCTTCAAGCTCTCTAACATAATGCGAGCTCTTTAGATCGGAGCCGGTAACGGTGCAGCCGCGCTCGTGCAGAACAAGCGCAATTCCGCTCATACCTGCGCCACCAATTCCAATAAAATGTGCACGCGAGATGGTCTTCTCGCCCATGGAATCTGCCATAAGAGAGCCTTTCCAAGTATTGTTATCGTTTGAGTCTTGGCATACCAAGACATGTTTACTCTAACGCAAAACCGAATGTTTTATGCGCCACAAACGGCACTTTCCACCGCGTCAGCCACAAGAGATGCGGCACTGCGCTGGTCAAGTGTGGCAGCAGCCTCAGAAAGCTTTTTGCGCTGATCTGCGTTGTCTACCAGATCAAAGAGAGCTGTCGAGAAGGTCGTGGTGCCCACCTGGTTATCTGGCACCAGAATGGCTGCTCCCGCATCCGACAACAGATGCGCGTTAGTAGTCTGATGATCCGCTGTTGCCAAAGGATACGGCACCAAAATGCTAGGGAGCTCAAGCGCTGCAATCTCGGCTACAGACGATGCTCCAGAGCGAGAAACCACCAGGTCAGCCGCAGCAAGGGTGGCACCCATGTTGGAGATGTAGGGCTTAACCTCCCAGCGAGCAGCCTCCTCGTCAGAAAGCTTCATAAGCGAGACAACCTCGTCGTAGAGCTTTTGACCTGTTGACTGGATGATGCGAAGGTTAGGACGGGAAAGAAGCTCCTGCTTAAGTGCAGCAAATGTCTCGTTGATGCTACGCGCACCCAGACTGCCGCCAAAGATAAGCAGCAATGTTTGATTGTCTGCGATGCCCAGCTCTTGCCTAGAGGTGACTCTATCAGCAGAAAGAACACTCTTTCGCACGGGATTTCCGGTGACCACAATGGTGTCCTGAGCTTTAACGCGTCCCTCAAAAGCCTTGCGAGCCTCTGGGAAGGCAATGCATACCTTAGAAGCCTTACCAGCAGAAACGCGATTAGCAAGACCGGTTACCGAGTTCTGCTCGTGAATCAAATATGGGATATGCAGCTTAGCGCAAAGTTGAAGCAAAGGCAGCTCAACATAGGCTCCAAAGCCAATAGCAACATCAGGAGCACCCTGCTCTTTGAAACGCTTGTGCAGCTGCATCTTTGCGCGCTCAAGATTATATGCTGCGCTGATAAGCGTCCAAGGACGTCTGCGATCAAAGCCATTGACATGGATAGGTACCAGCTCAAATCCTGCCTCAGGTACCAACGTACCCTCAAGCTTATTGGGCTGACCGTAAAACGTAACTTGGTGACCACGCTCACGAAGCTCCTCAGCTAGAGCCAGAGCTGGGTTAATGTGACCTGCGGTTCCACCTGCAGCAATTGCAACAGAGAGTTTCTTCTGTTCTGCCATGCAATCCATCTCCTAGAAATCAGCTATCGACGAGCCCTGTTGTTTCCACGAAGCCTATCCGATGCAGAAGGTCCCAAATCAATTCTGCGCCTTCCGGAGGCATCTGTCGTAATGCGACCTTGAGGGGCGTCGTCATCTCTTGAGCGCAAAACACCTCGTGATGGGCGCGCGGAGCTTTGTGCGCTGCTCTTAGGGCGAGAAGAACGTGGGAGTGGCATGCCTACTCCTACCCCACCATCAACCATGGTAAGACCAGCAAAACCTGGGGCATCAAAGGTATCCTGCTCTTCAGCTATGCTCCAAGAAGCGCGCTGCCTATCGTACTCGGTTTCTGGAAGCCTTGACTGCCTTGAAACAGACATCAAAAGACCAACCATCAAGATACTAGACATGATGGTTGAACCGCCGTATGAGATAAACGGCAGTGGCTTACCAGAAAGAGGCAAAAGGCCCAAAACACCACCAATGTTAACAAAGGCCTGAATAATAAACATAGAGGTACAACCTGCAGCAATAAGCCTGCCGGTCAAATCTGGTGCATAGCGAGCAATCTTAAAGCCTGCCCATACCAGGGCGCCAAATACAGCCAAAAGACCCAAAACGCCAATAAAGCCCAGCTCTTCTCCAATGACCGCAAAAATAAAGTCATTGTGAGCCATAGGAAGATAGGAATATTTCTGGCGAGAAAAACCAAAGCCAACACCAAAAATACCGCCAGAGCCAAAAGCATAAAAGCCCTGTGCAAGCTGATAACCTGCGCCGTAATAATCAGCCCAAGGGTTGAGCATAGTCACAACGCGAGCACGAGAATAATCATCTTTAAGAGATAAGAAGGCAAAGCCAATAAAGCCAGCAACAGCAATAGTTGCCAGAACCCTTCGGTCAACATCGGCAAGGTAGCCAATGACCAAAAGTGTTCCCACAATAATCAATGTGGAGCCCTTGTCTGGCTGGGCCAAAATAAGAAGCAGCGGCGCAAGCGCAGCAATAGCAAACTTTTTAAAGAACTCCATCTGATCTATGGTCTGATCAATAAAGTACTGCTGAGCCAAATACGAGACAGAAATTAAGATGGTAATCTTTGCAAACTCAGACGGCTGGAAAGAAAACGGTCCAATTGAAATCCAACGGGTTGCACCATATGCATCAGCGCCAGCAATAGGAGTAAAAATAATTGCTAGCATTCCAATGGTCACAATCCAGATAGGTACCTGGAAGTTTCTTACTACTGCGCGGTAGTCAATGCGAGAAACAATAAACGCTAACGCAACTCCTGCCGCAGCAAAGCCGAGCTGACGCTGCACGTAGTAGAAGGGGTTATAGCCCATGTCCTCAGAAGTCATTGCAGAAATCGAGGATGCGGAATAAATCATTACCAGGCCAAAGCACACCAGAATAGCCGTTGACACCAGAAGCACCAGCCTAGGCTGCATAAAACGCTCTGGAATAGCACCAAAGCGGCCTTTAGCCTGCGAGCCCTCGGAAGATTTCTGGCGAGAAGTACGTGATTGCTGCGCGCGCTCCCCTGTTCTGTTTCTACTGGTAGCCATTATCGACCGCTCTCTTTTTGAGCAAGATCTGCCACCATCTGTTTAAAGACACGACCACGCTGAGCCATTCCCGTAAACTCGTCAAATGAGGAACATGCTGGTGAGAGAAGCACTACAGAACCTGGACGAGCAAGCTCTACCGCTCGGTCAAAAGCTTCATGCATATGAGGCTCTTGTACCACTTCTGCATGGCCGTCAGAAACGCGGCGAAGCGCCTCCGCAAAGCGAGGACCTGCCTCTCCAAAGCAGATTGCGTATGCACAGGTAGCGGACACCTTCTGAGCAAACTCATCAAGCTCTGTGCCCTTATCGTGACCGCCAAGTAGCAAAATAACGTCTTTACCTGGAAACGACGTTAGAGATTTCTCAACTGAATCAGTATTAGTAGCCTTGGAATCGTTGACGTACAACACGCCATTAACCGTATCAACAGGCTCAATCCTGTGCTCAAGTGGCATAAAGTCCAAAAGAGCGTGCCTGATAGAAACGATATCAAGTCCCAAAAACAGTCCACAAGCAGCTGCAGCAAGAGCGTTGAGTGCATTGTGTGCTCCCCTAATGTGGAGTGCATCAGCTGCTACAAGCTCCATCTCTTTACCAGACAGCCTTACTACCAGCGCACCGTTGCGTACAAAAGCGGCGTTTTGCGTGCCAGGATCTGTCTGAGCAAGGTGGCATACGGCAATGCCGCGAGCCTCAAGGCGAGAAGACACGGCCAGGCAGAACTCGTCTAAATCAGACACAATTGCCAGGTCGTTTGCATCAAGATTGGCAAAAATCTTCTCTTTAGCTGCAGCGTATGCCTCAAGCGAACCATGCCACTCAAGGTGGTCAGGCGTAATGTTTAAAAGCATGGCAACATGAGGGTGCAATTTTTGAGTGGTTGCAAGCTGGAAGCTTGAAAGTTCTGCTACAAACCAGCTCTCAGGCTTTCTCTCTGCAAGTTGGTCAGTAATAGTAAATCCAATATTGCCAACAGCACTTGCATCAAGACCTGCATACTGCAGGATAGAGGTAGTCAAACTTGTGGTGGTAGTTTTACCGTTTGTGCCGGTAATACCAATCCACTGTGAAGGACTTTCTTGATAGGCAAACTCTGGCTCGCCCATAATCTGCTGAGAGGCTGCCTTTGCACTCAGGAACAGCTCAGAAGTATCGGGAATACCAGGAGAGGCAATGGTTAGGTCAAAGGTGCCCTCAACCTGATCAGAGCCACATTGAACCTGTACGCCTAAGCTTGCAAGCTCTTGGACCTTCTCGCCAACAGTAGCATCTGCGCCGCCCACAAGCGTTATGGAAGACACACGACCCTCTGGCTGCTGCAATAAATACGTGCAGACAGAGACGCCGGTCTTACCAAAACCAAGAACACATACATTTCCAAGTGTTTCTAGAAGCGACACGCAGGCGATCCTTTCCTAGGGCAATACCTTTAATGAAGCTGGAAGTACAGGGCAAAACCCAGAGCAGCAAAGGCACCAGAAATAATCCAGAACCTAAAGACAACTTTTGTCTCGTTCCAGCCAAGTTTCTCAAAGTGATGATGCAGTGGAGCCATCAAGAATACGCGCTTTTTAGTTGCTTTGTAGCTGACAACCTGAATGATAACGGACAGTGCCTCGATGATAAAAAGACCACCCATGACCAGGGAAACTACCTCGGTCTTAGTGAGAACGGCCAGAGCTGCAAAGGCAGCACCCCAGGCAAGAGAGCCGGTATCGCCCATAAAAATGCTTGCAGGATAGCTGTTAAACCACAAAAAACCAATACAAGCGCCGGCGATAGATGCGGCAAAAACAGCAAGGCTACTCTCGCCATAGCGGAAAGCTACTGCAGCCATAAAAATCATGACAACCATAACGCAGCCACCAGCCAGGCCATCAAGGCCATCGGTCAGGTTAACGGCGTTGGAGAGGCCAGCCATGAGCAAAAAGACAAAGAAGAGATACAGCCAAGGGATAGAAATAATGTTTCCGCCTAAATTGACGGTAGTGGTGAGGATACCCAGGTTGATATCAAGACCACCGGGGAACGCAATAATGGGCGTAATGCCCCAAATGTTAACTGCTGCCAGGCAAAATGCAACAGAAATGGTAATAAGTCCAGCCATCTTCTGAGATGCGGTAAGGCCAAGGCTTCTACCATGAGCAACGGACTCGATATCGTCCAGAAGACCCAGCGAGCCTGTGAGCAGCATAGCTGCCATAGCAAGAATGAGGTCGGTGTTCCACTGAGCAAGTGCAATACAGGTCAGCACAATGCTTACCAGCATAACGACGCCGCCCATAGTAGGAGTACCCTGCTTGACCAGGTGCTGCTGAGGGCCGTCAGCACGAACCTGCTGGCCCACTCCTTCTTTCTTCATCAGTTTGATAAAGAGTGGCATTAAGATCAACGTAATGATGCAGGAGACACCAAGCGCAACAAACACCTGGTATGTTGGGTAAATAGTCTGGTAAAACATTACTCAGTAACTCCTTTTACAAAAATATCAAGCTGGGCAGACCTCGATGCCTTGGCGAGAAGAACGTCTCCTTGCGCAAGTACTGGTCCGAGCACGGTAAGTGCTTCGTTGACATCACTGAACTGTTCAATTTTATCTTCCGAGAATCCCATGACGCGCGCAGCTTCAACCATTTCACGCGCGGCTCCCGTGCCTACAAAGGCAACAAGGTCTGGGTTCTTAGCAGCAATATAGGCGCCCACATAACCGTGGAGGCGCTTTTCCTCTGGACCAAGCTCACCAATCTCTCCGATAAGAGCAATACGGCGGCCTTCCGCTGGCATCTGCATCAACACGTCAAGCGCTGCAGCTGTTGAGTTTGGACTTGCGTTGTAAGAATCGTCAATAATCTTGGCGCCACAGGTTGCATCAAGTACCGAAAGACGCATACGAGTAGCAGGCATCTGCTCAATAGCCTCTGCAGCTGCATCAAGGTCAAGACCAAGCGTCTCTATGGCCTCAAGTGCCAAAAGAAGGTCATCAACAACAACGCGCCCAGGTACCTCAAGGGTTACCGTGCGTGACCAACCGGATGCAGCAACAATAGTGGCAGTTGGAAGGCCCTCCTCGTCAAGAGTGACCTGCTGTGCGCTCATGACGTCAGCTTCTGTGGCGCCCACTGTCTTGCAAACAACGCGAGCAGGGCGAGCAAACTCATCTGCAATGAACTTGGTGTAGTCCCCCGCCGAAGCCTGAATAAGCGTAGGTTCAATTGAGTCAAATGCGCGCATGCCCGAGACAATCTCTGCCTTGGCGCGCGCAATGTTTTCTCTGCTGCCGAGAAGACCAATGTGGCTGGTACCAACGTTGGTAATGACGGCTACCGTTGGACGAGCAACCGAGGTGAGCCTGGTAATCTCGCCGGCATGATTCATGCCTAGCTCAAGCACAAGCACCTCCGTGTCTTCCGGAGTGGAAAGTACTGTGAGAGGCAGGCCAATGAGGTTATTGTGGTTGCCGGCGGTCGCGTGCACGCGGCGGGTAGCACCAATGCCGCGACGAAGCATTTCTTTGGTGGTAGTTTTACCAACCGATCCGGTTACACCAACAACCAGCCAGTTTGGATGGGCTTCTCGCCAAGCAGCGGCAAGAGCCAGCAGGAACGCCTCACAGTCATCGTCAGCGGCTTCAAGAACACTGACTCCTGAGGCGGCCAGGTTGTCGAGCAGATTGTCTGCTACAGGCTCAGATGCCACTACAACAGCAGCGCCCGCCTGGGCAGCAGATAAGAGATAGGAGTTTCCATTGACCTTCTCGCCAGCAAAGGCCACGAAGAGCGAGTCTTCCTGGACCTCGCGAGAGTCGATGACGGCTGCGCCCGCAACCTCGCGGGTTCCGCGGTGGAGCAGTCGTGCATTTGTAGCTGCGACTATCTGTTCAACCGAAAGCTTAACCATGAGCTCTCCTAGTTATTGATTGGTTGAATATTAAGGCGTGTAGCTGCGTCTTTTGCAAATTGCGAGAAGACCACAGCGGCAGACTGCGATGCAAGCTGGTGGGTATCGTTAAGTCCAACGTAAACCATCAAATCAGATTCTGATGGATTCACGATACCGCAGAAGGAAGCAACAAAACCGGAATTCTCGCCATACGAGCCGGTTTCTTCCACAACCTGCTGGCCCGTACCTGTTTTACCAGCAACAGTATAGCCATAGATACCTGCACGAACACCGGTACCCTCTTTGACAACGGTGGTCATCATGTCAAGCTCGGCCGAAGCTGTGGAGGCGGAAATAACGTCTTTAGTAGGCCAGGTAACCTCTTGACCGCCCTTAGAAACCATAAAGTGTGGAGTCACCATAGTTCCCTTATTAGCAACAGCGGTATATGCGCGAATGACCTGGATAAATGGAATTGCAAGACCCTGACCAAACGCCATGTTTCCGCCTGTTGGGCCTTCATATTCGTTCAGAGAGCGGACAATTCCTGTAGCTTCACCAGGGAAGTCAATGCCTGTGGTGTGACCTATACCAAACTTATCAATTCCTGCTGCAAAGCGCTCATCACCTATGAGCTGTGTCTCGAGGAAGGCCATACCAACGTTTGAGGAACGTCTGAGCATCTCTCTTACGCTCATGTCCATGGCGCTGGTACGCCAGTCATCGTCGGTAACCTTGTTATCTCCAACCTTGAGCTCGGTTGGAATGTTGAAGGTTGAATTCGGACCAAAGAGGTTGTTGTCTACACCAATTGAGGTGGTAATTACCTTAAATACCGAGCCAGGCTCATAGATACTTGAGACGAGCTTGAGGTTGAGGGATTCGTAGTCAACGCCGTTATCGCTCTTAAAATCTGGCAGAGGGTACGAAGCGGCAGCATAGATTTCTCCGGTACGAGGATTCATGGCCATGATTGAGCCACCCTGCTGGGCTTCAAAGTCTTTGACTGCAGCAGTAAGCTGCTCTTCTGCCTTCTTCTGCAGCTCAATATCAATGGAAAGAACAATGTCCTGTCCATTTTGTGCCTCAGTGATGTTTGAGGTACCGCCAGCAATTGGCGTACCACCAGCGCCGGTCTCAACAATCATGTGGCCATTAGTACCTGCAAGGATATCGTTGTAGTAATACTCAAGGCCAGAAGCGCCTTCGTTGTCTGCGTTTACAAAGCCCAGGATCTGAACGCCAACGTTGCCATAGGGATAGACACGCTTGGTGTTATTAACAAAATAGACGCCCTTGAGGTTTTTCTCGTCAAGTGCTTTTTCAATCTTAGAAGCTGTATCAGTGTCAACACGACGACGCACGTAGACAAAGGTGGTGTCTTGCTGCAGGTCTCCAAGGTAGTCTGAAGGGCTTCCGCCTAAGAGTGAGGCAAAAACCTGAGCTACAGAGCTTGCGTCTTTAATCTCTGAAGGATTGGCATAGATGTCTTTGCAGTCAACGCTCATGGCTAAGACGTTGCCGTTGCGGTCGTAAATGGTGCCGCGACGAGCGTGCAAGACAATATCGTTTGTGCGGTTATTCTCGGCACCCTTTGCAAGATCTGCTGCCGTAAAGATTTGCAGCCAAGCAAGCCTTAAGACAACAATTGCCACCATAATGGCCATAGCAGCTGCTACACGACGCAGCCTGCCTTCAGGGCCAACACCGTCCGAGCCACCGCTGCTACCACGATGACCACGAAAATGCACACGAGAGGCCTCGTCGTACGAGGCCTCAGGAGTTTTTCTGCGCGATGCGCGAGTATGTCGATTCTGCGTACTCACAACGTATATTTTACGCCTAAGCGTTGTCGCTTACATCTACAACAGGACGATTTGTCTCAAGAGTCATGCCGTAATTCTGAGTAGCAATACGCTCAATACGTGTAGTGCTTGCAAGCAGGGAGCGAGAAACGCGCAGGGAATCGTTAGTTGCGGTTGTTGCGCGCATTTCATTTCTGATGACGTTATTAGCCTGAAGAGTTGAAACCGTAGCGGTAGAGATACCAATACGGACAACACCAAGCGTCAAGAAGAGAGCTGCAGCAACAGCAATAAGCTTGACACGCTGGATGAACTGGCTGCTTACGCCACGGCGAGCATCAGCATCAAGGCCGCCACCAGGGACAACCTCAAAAGATGAGCGAGTGTTCTGTTCAGGAGCGTACTCATGCTCAAACTGAGTTGTGCGTGCTACAGCTTCTGATCCGTAACGTGCCATTAAACTTCAATCCCTTCAAAAACTTCTTCACAACAAGCAACACGTGCTATGGGGTACTTCATTTCTCTGGGTCGCGTTTAACCGCTACCCTCATCAGGGCACTTCTCGCCCTTGGGTTGCGCTCAATCTCTTCTGGAGTTGCCACAAGAGGTTTGCGCGTAATCACGTCAACTATCGGCACTTGACCGCACATACAAACCGGAAGGTCTGGCGGGCAGATACAACCTTGGCTGAGCTCGGAGAACACGTGCTTGACAATACGATCTTCAAGCGAGTGGTACGAGATAACGCAAATCCTGCCTCCTGGATTAGCCCAGGCAATTGCAGAACGAAGTCCGCGTTCCAAAACCTCAAGCTCGTGGTTTACTTCAATACGAAGTGCTTGGAACGTCTTTCTGGCAGGATGACCGCCGTGACGACGTGCTGCTGCGGGAATTGCCGCCTTGATCACCTCAACAAGTTCAAGCGTCGTTTGGATGGGACGCTTTTCTCGCGTTTGCACAATGCGTCGTGCAATGCGAGAAGCAAATTTCTCGTCTCCGTAAATTCGAAGGATTCGGGCGAGGTCGGCTTCGTTATAGGTGTTGATGACCTCTTGTGCAGTTGGAGTTTGTTTGCCCGGGTCCATTCGCATATCCAACGGGGCGTCTTCGTGGTACGAAAAGCCTCGCTCTGGGATATCAAGCTGAGGAGAAGAAACACCAATGTCAAAGAGGAAACAGTCAACTCCGGGGACTTCTGCAGAGACGAGAAGTTCATCGAGGTCGCCAAAGTTTCCCTTAAGCGGCAAAAACTCCGCGTTTGGTACTTCTTGCTTCAGGCGAGCAGCTGCTGCTTGATGAGCCATTGCGTCCTGGTCAATTCCAATGGAAAGACCGTCTGGAGCAATCAGCTTTGCCATCTCTACGGTGTGACCCGCTCCTCCCAAGGTGCAGTCGCAAACAACTTCACCTGGCTTGGGGTCCAGCTCGCGCAGCACTTCTGCAAGCATTACTGGTTGGTGCCGATATTCGACTTTCAAGTTACCGTCTTCTACCTTCACGATCTTCTCGCCTCACTAGGCGCCAAAGATGAGGTCCTCGAGCGTTGCAACGCGGTCATCTGCCGAGAAGAGGCTGTTCCACTTGTTGGTGTTCCAAATCTCAAAGTGGTCGCCGTTACCGACAATGGTGACGTCGCGGTCAAGCTGGAGCTTCTCCCTAGCCTGTGGATCGGACTCGTCAATCTTTCCCAGAGCAACGCGGCCGGCCGAGTCAATGTCGACGGTTGTTGCTGCTGCGTTCAGCATGCGAAGTGCTGTGACGTCGTCGCGGTTCCTTGGGTTGAGGTTCAGACTTGCAATCCAAGCCTCGTACGCCTCAGGTGAGTAGCCGTAAAGCGCGTCCTGTCGACGGAGCAAGATGACAACATCTCCAAGCTGCTTGCGCTGAGGTGCAGGAAGAGTCACGCGAATCTTGGAGTCCAGCGAACGCTGATACTGACCAGTAAGCATGTCTCCCCCTTTCACGTTGGCGCCCCTTGCCGCGCGGGCTGTGTTTGTGTTGTGTGTGCGCGGCAACGCTTGGGCATAGTCCGTCGATTGAACGTGAAATAAATATAACTCATTCCGACACTTACACACACTAGAAAACACTTTCCAACACCAAGTATTTTTCTTATGGTCTAGCTGGGGTTTAACGTAGATGTGAATTGATAGAGCAAGACCACAATATGTAGTGTTTAAAAAAATCCGAACTACAAAAGAACGGATTTTCTTAGCCTTAGACACGATTTATTAAATTTTTTATGAAGTGAAAATTTTTGGGGAAATTGTGGTGAACTCGTGGCGAAAATCACACGTTGCTCTGACAAAGCCTTTGCTCTGCTTCTACGCAGTCACCACTTTGCCCCACACCTGCCCCACGCTTGCTCCACGATTGCGTCAAGCGCAAATCAAGCGCGATTGAAGCGCGAGCCAAACGCGAGCCAAGCTAGCATCAAGCTCGTCTATTTGTCCGTACGAACGTGAGCTCTTGGGTGCGCCTCAAGATATACATCTCTAATGTGAGACCTATCTACGTGCGTATAGAGCTGTGTAGTTGAAATATCAACATGTCCCAAAAGCTCCTGCACCGAGCGAAGATCAGCGCCGCCTTCTAGCAGATGCGTGGCAAAACTGTGGCGCAGTGTGTGAGGGTGCAATCCCTCAATTCCCACTACCCTGCCGTAATTTGCCACCAGCTTATGAACCGACTGGCGAGAAATGCGTCCACCCCGAGCGTTTACAAACACCTCAGATACTTGGCCGTGCTTCAGTAAGAGAGGACGAGCTTCATAGAGGTATGTTTTAAGTGCACGATGCGCAGAGCCTAATACAGGAACTACGCGCTCTTTAGAGCCCTTACCAAAAACACGCAAGAGTTCATCTTCTAGAAAGACTCCACGAACCTCAAGATCACAAAGCTCAGATACACGAAGCCCGCAGCCATACAACAACTCAAGTATTGCTCTATCACGAATACCTAAAGGCGAATTAGGGAACGGCTGATCAAGAAGTTCTTCTGCCTTCTCTTGAGAGATAACATCAGGAAGCCTTTGAATTCTTGCTGCAGTAGGTAAATCTTCAGCTGGCGAGGACTCACAAATTTGCTCGACAGCCATAAACTTGTGGAAGTTTCTAATAGCTGCAGTATGGCGTTCAACCGAAGCTGGAGCCATACCTAAATCTCTGAGAGAGCCAATGTATTCTTCCACATTAGCGCGAGTTACCTGGTTGGGCAAAGTAATCTTTTTGCCACTCAACCAGAGTAGATAACCCTCTAAATCTCTGGTATAGGCATCAAGCGTATTTACAGAAAGACCTCGCTCAACAGCAACGTACGCTAAAAATTCTGTACGCGCCTGAGCGAGGTCCATAAGTAATCTTCCCTACTAAAGGCTCTAATTAAAGAGTCTGATTTACATCATGACGGTCAACGCCCTCATGATGAGCAATTGCTGCACGTGCAAACTCACGGAACAAAGGTGCAGGATGAGTTGGACGGCTCTTAAACTCTGGGTGTGCCTGGCTTGCAACAAACCAAGGGTGAACAGACTCTGGAAGCTCAATCATCTCTACAAGGCGATCATCTGGAGAAACACCAGAAACTACCAGACCAGCCTCAACAAGCTGATTACGGAATACGTTACTTACCTCATAGCGGTGGCGGTGACGCTCGTAAACCAAGTTGTTGCCGTATGCCTCATAGGCAAGAGTTCCTTCAACAACCTTACAAGGATAAGAGCCAAGGCGCATGGTGCCGCCCTTGTCAGTAATATCCTCTTGATCAGGCATAAGATCAATAACAGGATATGGAGTATCTGGACCAAACTCTGCTGAATTTGCGCCCTCCATACCACAGACATCACGAGCAAACTCAGTAACAGCCATCTGCATACCAAGGCAGACACCAAGGTAAGGAATCTTGAGTTCACGAGCACGGCGAATAGCAACCATCTTGCCTTCTACGCCGCGAAGACCAAAGCCGCCAGGAACCAAAATACCGTCTGCACCAGCAAGCTCCTGCTCTACGTCTTCTTCTGTCAGCTCTTCGCCATTTACAAGGCGGATATCAACGTGCCTGCCGTAGAAAATACCAGAGTGATGAAGTGCCTCAATAACAGAAAGATAGGCATCAGGAAGCTGCGTATACTTGCCGACAACATAAATTCTTGTTGTGTCTTCAAGAGCATTTGCCTTGTGCATAGCAGTGGTAAATGCTTCCCAGCCGCCAAGATCACTTGGACGAACTTCAAGACCAAGGCGCTCAAGTACTTTCTTATCAAATCCCTGTGCTGCCAGGTGTGCTGGAACGTCGTAAATTGAAGGCAAATCGTTGTTCTCAAAAACGCAATCTGCATCGACATCACAGAAATTAGCGATTTTCTCGCGAATAGATTCGTCCACGGAATGGCTAGAACGGCAGACGATAAAGTCTGGCTGAATACCAAGGGAGCGAAGCTCTTTTACGGAGTGCTGTGTAGGCTTAGTCTTAACCTCATGAGCTGCCGCAATATAAGGAACAAGACTTACGTGAATAATAGCAACGTTGCTTGCGCCACGCTCTTTTCTAAACTGGCGAATTGCCTCAACAAAAGGCTGTGACTCAATATCGCCAATGGTGCCACCAAGCTCTGTGATAACCACATCTGCGTTAGTAACCTCTTCAATGCGGGCAAAACGAGCTTTAATTGCGTCAGTTACATGAGGAATAACCTGGACTGTACCACCAAGGAAGTCTCCAGCGCGCTCACGCTGAATCAAAGACTGGTAAATAAGACCAGTAGTGAAGTTAGACTCCCTGGTAAGGTTCTCGTCAATAAAGCGCTCATAATGGCCAAGGTCAAGGTCAGTCTCTTTACCATCTTCGGTAACAAAAACCTCACCATGCTGGAAAGGACTCATAGTACCTGGGTCAACGTTAAGATATGGGTCAGCTTTTTGCATCATGACCTTATAGCCACGAGCCTTAAGAAGTCGGCCTAAGGATGCAGCAGTGATTCCTTTTCCAAGAGAGGAAACAACGCCACCTGTTACAAATATGTGCTTGGTCATGGATTACTCCCGTAGGTAAGATTAGCCAATTACATTTCTACGGGTCTTTATATTATTCCGCTTTGAGGCCCATAGAGACGAGAAATTTAATCTCCAAACAAATACATTGTTATGTCCATGTGATTCTGAAAAATCTAGCGAGCTTCTGTGAGCAGTTCATGCGCGTGTGCCAAAGATGCCTCAGTTATTGAGCCTGATAGCATGCGAGCAATCTCTTCTTCTCTCTGAGTGCCAGAAACCTCTGTAAGTGAAGTTACCGGGAGTGCGTTATGCTCTTCTGTCTTAGACACTACATAGTGTTTTGAAGCCATAACAGCAACCTGAGGCAAGTGGGTTACCACAATCACCTGATGTGTTTTAGCAAGCTGCGCTAAAACCTCTGCAAGAGCAACTGCAGTAGCTCCACCAACGCCAGCATCAACTTCATCAAATACAAGCGTATCGCAGTCGTCAGACTCTCCTAGAACCACTTTACATGCGAGCATAACGCGAGAAACCTCACCGCCAGAGGCAATTTTTCTAAGAGGGCGAGCTGTCATTTGAGTTGAAGGCTTATACATAAGCTCAATCTTTGTAGAACCGACTTTATTCCACTGCTCAAAAGGAAGATCTTCAAAGTTGAGTTCAATCTGAGCTGAGCCCATCTGCAAATGACTCATTTGCTTATTGACTGCATCACAAAGCTTTGGAGCTGCAGCTACACGGATCTTTTTAAGTGCCTGAGCCTTAAGGGTAAGGGTATCTTTTGCAGCATCTACCGCTGCCTGAGCCTCACGAACAAGCTTTTCTGTGTCTCTGGTTACCTCGAGAAGATTTTGAGCAGTCTGGTATTTCTTAAATACGTCTTTCATACCAGGACCGTACGTTCTCATAAGACCCTGAAGACGAGCCATGCGACTCTGCATCTCTTCAAGAGCTTCTTCATCAAAATCGAGAGAACCAACATAACTTCTGAGCTCTGAGGAAACATCTTCAATCTCTATAAGAGCACTTGAAAGAGACTCTGCATAAGAACCTAGCGTAGCATCAAACGTTGAAGCATTTTGAAGCATCTGAACCGCATCAGAGAGTGAATCAATGACGCCCTCATCACTTGAGAGCATCTCATGTGTTCCTCCTGCAGCTTGAAGGAGAGCCTCTGCGTGCTCAAATCGAGGAAGTTGCTCCTCTAAGTCTTCTAGCTCTCCTTCTTTAGGAGAAACCTCATCAATTCTTTGGACAAGAAATGCTGCTTCATCAATTTTTGCATTACTTGATTGGCTTACTTCGATTACCCGCTGAAGCTCGGTAACTGCAGCATGGTAAGCATGAAGAGCGTCTACATACTCTGTCTGGTAAGACTGAATATCTGATCCAATCCATGCGTCCAGCATGCTGATATGATTCTTTACATCAAGCAATCTTTGGTGCTCATGCTGACCACACAGATCAATTGATGTTCCAATGCCTCCAGCCAGCTCTTTAACTGATGCCATATGGCCATCAATCTCTACCCTGCCCCTGCCATCAGCAGAAACTTTTCTAGAGACCACTACTCCTTCTTGATCTTCTGGAGAGGTAAAGAAACGCGCTTCAACCCTAAGGGCATCCGTTCCTTCTCTGACTGCAGAAGCATCTGCACGTTCACCAACTAAGAGCTTAATAGAAGATAAAAGAGCAGTTTTACCAGCACCCGTTTCTCCTGTTAAAACAGTTAAACCTGAAGCGGGAGCAAGAGAAGCGTCTTCAATAAGTGCAACATTTTGCACGCGAAGTTCATCAAGCATATATGACCTGCTTACTGACCAGTTTTACCGTAAAACACGCGAGAAACTGAACGATAGAAACTATCAGCGCTTCTATCAAGCAGAATAATGTCTCCTGGTCCACGGCTAATACGGGCTTTGGTAGCCATACCCTCCTCTGGATGCTTGATGTTTTGTCCATCAGAGAAGAAGTGGCATGGTGCAGGCCTATCTTTTGACATGGTGATTTCAACCACATCAGAAGGTGAAGTAAGAAATGCGCGAGCCAAAATAGTATGTGGTGCGATTGGCACACAAACCATTCCTGAGAACTCTGGTGTAACAATAGGACCACCAGCAGCAAGAGCATAACCAGTAGATCCAGTTGCTGTACTAACTACAAAGCCATCTCCGCGGAGCTTATCAATATGATTGCCCGATACAGAAACTGTAAACTCAACCATATCGCCCGCTCCACCTCTGGAAACAGCAAAATCATTGAGCGAGAAGGTCTTCTCGATATAAGTTTCTCCAGATGGAAGCTCATATTCTGTTTCTATAGCAAGCGTTGCTCTTCTAGAAACGTGGAGCTCTCCTGCAAGGGCGTCAGCTACCATCTCAATCATTTTGTTAGGGGTTGCGCTGGTCAAAAAGCCAAGGTGACCGTATGAAATACCCAGGATTGGAATTTCTGAATACTCAACAATTTTGGCAGCTCTCAGAAGTGTTCCATCTCCACCAAGAGAAATAACAAGCTGACAGTCAGAGCAGTCTATAACTTTATCTGGGAACAACTTTTTATCGTGTGCCCACTGGACATCACATCCCTGCTCAAAAAGCCATTCTTCAAGTTCACGTGCACCAGAAACAGCAACTTCTCTTGAATAATTTGGAACAAGAAGTACCTTCACGCAAACCACTCTCCCGATTTTGCTTGACTGCACAACTGAAACAGTTAAACGTCTGATTCGATGTACTTAGTATACCTAAAAAACCACGAACAATACCACAAAATAGAACATTAGTTCTATTTCACTATTTCTACAGAATGATTCAAAACCACTGAAGCAAGATCTAAATCGTACGACCCTGCCCCAAGCTGCCCAAACAGCAAATATTCCACATTACCCTTAGCACCATGAATAGGACTCTCACATGCGCCCAAAGGACCCATATGAGCTTCTTTGAACGCATCGGCAACCTTTTGCAACGTATGTAGGCGCACGGACGAATCAGTCACAATGCCGCCCTCGCCCACTTCTTCTCTCTTAGCTTCAAACTGCGGTTTGACCAGCGTAACAAAAACTCCTTCAGGAGCTAGAACATCCAAGACAGAGGGAAGAATTGACAGGATTGAAGTAAACGATACGTCGCACACCGCCACATCAAAGACGTGAGAATAACCCAATTCCGGCAGCGAAGTTATATTTGTTCGTTCTAGCAGTTCAACCCTACTATCGTTTCTTAGCGACCAATCAAACTGCGCATAGCCAACATCAACTGAGGTAACCGAAGCAGCTCCATTTTGAAGCAGGCAATCGGTAAAACCACCAGTTGAACAGCCAATATCTAAGCATTTTTTATGTTGTGCCGTAAAATCAAAAACTTCAAAGGCGCGCTCGAGCTTAAGCCCGCCTCTACTCACGTACGGAATAGCGCCTTTTACATGCAGAAATACTCCCTCAGGAACAAGCTCTCCTGCTGAAGTTAATCTTCTGTCGCGCGTAGAAACATCGCCCGCAAGAATTGCGCGCAGCGCAGCCTGAGTATCTTTGAAAAATCCTTGCCTAACCAGCTCTTTATCAAGCCTTTGGCGAGAAACACGTTGAGCCACTAGTGCTCATCGCTTTCTGAAACTGCATCATCAGACGACGTTTCATCTGCGGCTGAAGCCTCAGCTTGCTCAGAAGAAGTCTGCTCACCAGTGGTAGCTGCTGCGCCAGTTGCGTCAGCTGCATCCCCTGCTGCCTGAGCCTGAACCAGACGCTCTTCCTCTTCCGGCGTAAACTCTGTGGTGTCAACCATGTTGACAGCCTTGGAACCTAGAGCAATTGCCTCATCAAAGAGGTCAAGAGAATGCTCCAGCGAGACGTTTTTATCGCGAACTTGATCAACAATTGAATCAAGTCTTGCAGTTATCTGGTCAAAGCTCTGATATTCAGACGTATCGATTTTTGCCATGACTACTCTGCATCTTCCACAGAGCTTACTGGCTCTTCTTCAGAAACGTTCTGCTCAGCAGACTGCTTATGGCACAGAGAATAAATGTCTTCTCCCGCCTCAATGTCATCAACAATACGACCAAGAACGCCGTTAATAAAGCGAGGAGAATCATCGCCACAGTAAGCGCGAGCAAGGTCAACTACCTCGTTAATAGCAACAGCTACATCAACCTCAGGAACCTCAAGAATCTCGTAAAGAGAAATTCTTAGGAGATTGCGGTCTACGGAAGGCATGCGATCAATTGCCCAGTCTTTTGAGTAAGCAGCAATGATGTCATCAAGATCATCTCTGATGCCATCTGCTCCTACTGCCAGTGACTGCGCATACTCGTCAAGAGGTCCCTCGGAGAGTGTATAGTCTCCGTCGAGGACCTCAAGAACGCTGCGATTAGTGGCTTCAGCCTGGAACAAAAGCTGTAGTGCTTGGCTACGGGCGCGAGTGCGTCCAAAAAACTTAACGCTCAAGCCTACTCCTTAGGAAAAACAAGGCTGTCAATGTAAACATCAACGGAAGCAATGCTGACGCCAATCTGCTCATTTACAGCAGTTGCAACAGCAAGTCTTACCTCAGAAGCAAGCTTTGTGAAAGGATAGCCATAGAAAACGGTAAGGTGAACTCCAAGATGAAGTTGGCCGTTCTCTACGCCTGCCTCAACAGCCTTCTCTGGTGCAAGGCTTCTGCTGGTAAAGACGTTAATAAGGTTGGATGCCAGTGTATCGTTTCCGCCAACGGAGGCAACACCTTCAACACTTCCAGCGGCGCCGGAGACAACCGTTGAAATTACATCTTTTGAGATGCCGATGCCTGCTATACGAAGCTCTGTTTCAGCCATGTCTACCCCCTAAAAAAGACAAACTGTCTTTGAAATAATTACTCAATACCTGTTGGGCGCTTATGCACCCAAAGCATATGCGTTAAACGCGAGAAACAAACTTGCCGTCGCGAGTGTCAACCTTAATGCGCTCGCCCTGGTTCAGATACATTGGAACCTGAAGCGTTGCACCAGTCTCAATAGTTGCTGGCTTGGTACCGCCCTGAACGGTGTCTCCCTTGAAGCCTGGATCAGTCTCAGTGATCTCTGCCTCAATAAACATTGGAGGCTCAACACCAAGAAGCTCAGTGTCTGCATAGAGAAGCTGTGCGTTATCGTTCTCCTTGAACCAGACGCTCTTCTCGCCAATGAAGTCAGCTGGAACAGCTACCTGATCGTAAGTCTCGTTGTCCATGAAGTAGAAGGACTCACCGTCGTTGTAGAGGTACTGCATCTCTTTGGTGAGCAGAAGAACGTTCTCAAACTTGGTACCAGCGTTGCAGGTCTGATCAATAACGCGGCCAGAACGAAGGTCACGAATCTTATAGCGGACAAAAGCGCCGCCCTTACCTGGCTTTACATGCTGGAACTCAACGATGGTGTAGTACTTATCGTTAATCTTAAGGCCAAGGCCGTTCTTAAAATCTGCGGTGCTGATAGTTGCCACGTCTAACTCTTTTCACTCGATAAAGTCGCGAGAAGAACGTGAATTTTCAAACTACCCGCGACACGTATATGCATGTTGGATTTTATCAGTTTCACGCCTTCCGTGCTGGCGGCTCTTGTGAAAATGCAAAATTTGCTTACTTCTTTTTAATAAAACTCTCTTTAATAAGGCGAGGAAGCTGTGGAATTGCCATAAGTCCGTGCTTAAAGACAAACCAGAAGTTTGGAGAACGCACGAGCTTCTCCTCCCCTATGTAGGTGCGAATTGCCCTTAGTGTTGCCTTGTTGTCCCGCGTAGAAAACGAGTAGTTACCATTGCTTTTAGTAAAGATAGCAAAGCGAGAAATGCTTTTGGTGCGTCCCATAACTGAGGCAGCTACATGATCTATCTGGTCCCAAGGAATCTGAATGTAATCTTCAGGATTATTTTGGTTGTAGAACTCAAAGGCCTTATTGCCAATAAGGATATCGCCGTACGTAGCAAGTCCATGGAATGACGTTGCCTTTGCGGTGAAATCAACTGTGCTGTTTTGAGACTGAGCCATACAATCCTTTCAAAAAATGGGTCGCACCCATTATAGAGCGCGACCCATATTTGTGCGAAGTTGAGTACTAATGCGTACTCTTACTCATTACATAAAGCCAAGAAGTCGACCAATAATACCAACGGCAAAGAGAGCCAAGATGATAGCAATTGGAGAAACCTTCTTCTTAAGCAGTGAGCAGCAAAGCAGTGTCAGACCAACAGCGGCAAGTCCAGGAATGAGCGAATCAAGGTTGGACTGAAGTGTAGTTACCTTGACTGGGTCAAGACCGTTTGGTCCAAGAGCAGCATAAAGCTTCAATGCTTGATAGATTCCATCTACTCCTGAAGGAAGAGTTGTCCAATCAATGTAGGCACCTGCCTGCTGAGGAATGGTAGAGACAACTGGGGTAAATGAAATAGAAACCCAACGCTGTACCAGGGCACCAATGATAAACATACCAAGAATAGAAGCACCCTCAGTAATCTTGCCCAACATACCGCCAGAAAGATCGGAAGAAATTGAAGCGCCTGCCTTGTAGCCAAACTCCTGGGTGTACCACAGGAAGATAAGACGGATGACGTTCCACAGAACAAAGAAGAGAATGGGGCCAAGTGCAGAGCCACCCAGAGCAATAGATGCACCAAGTGCTCCAAGAATTGGACGGACGGTAAACCAGAAGACTGGGTCACCAACACCGGCCAGAGGGCCCATCATACCAACCTTAACGCCCTGAATTGCAACGTCATCAATAGGCTCACCGTTAGCGCGACCCTCCTCCAGCGCAAGGGTAACACCCATGACTGGTGCAGAAACGTAAGGGTGAGTATTGTAGAACTCAAGGTGACGCTTAAGAGCTGCTACCTGGTCTTCTTTGTTTGGATAAAGCTTCTTGATGGCTGGAATCATTGAGAACGCCCAACCACCGTTCTGCATACGCTCGTAGTTCCAAGAACCCTGAAGGAACTGGTGACGAAGAGCAACAGACATACGGTCTTTCTTAGAAAGCTGAATCTTATTCTCCATTGTTATCACACTCCTTCAGAATTAGTAGTTATCAATGATGTCGCCGAGTGGATCGCCCGATCCACCACCTGAGCCGCCGCCCTGTTTAGCAAGGTCCTTAAGACCAATATAGAGAATGGCCAGGCAGACACCAATGACGCCAAGAGCAATCAGGGTAAGCTGGTTGATAGCTGCAAGAACAAAGCCCAGTGCAAAGAATGGCCAAACTTCGCGAGTAGCCATCATATTGATAACCATTGCATATCCAACAGCAGCAACCATACCGCCGCCAACCGCCATACCACCAGTGAGCCACTTAGGCATTGCATTGAGAGCTTCAGTAACAATAGCTGGGTCAATGAAGCAAAGAGCAGCCGCAGGAACAGCAATACGTGCACCCTGCATAAAAATAGCTGCAATGTGCCAACGCTCGATTGCAGCAAAATCGCCCTTCTCGGCAGCTGCATCCATTGCGTGGACAATACCAGTTGCAATGGTACGAGCAATCATGGTGAGGAACAGACCTGCTACGGACAGAGGGATTGCAAGGGCAATAGCAGTGTTAATAGCAGCAGTAGTGTCGGTATCTCCACCATTAAGTGCCAAAACCATAATAATTGCAGATGCGACAGATGCTAAAGCTGCATCCGGTGCAACTGCAGCACCGATGTTTGCCCAACCAAGAGCAATCATCTGAAGAGAACCACCAAGGAAAATTCCCTCGGCAGGATGACCAGTCACGAGGCCAATCAACGAACAAGCAACCAGGGGCTGATGGAACTCCCACTGGTCAAGAATACCTTCCATGCCAGCAAGAAGAGCAACAATTACGACAAGCAATATTGTGATAGGTGTCATTTCTACCTCCTTCTAGTTACTTACGATCAGCAAGCTCGGACTTAGCTTTTTTAAGCATTGCATCAAAGTTCTCTGCATTATCTGCAGGAACCTTACGTACATCAAACTCTGTACCACACTCGCGGATAGCCTCAAGAGTTTTTACGTCGTCTTCATCCATAGCAACTGCGTTGGTAACAACAACTTTGCCAACAGAGTGAGCCATAGAACCAAGGTTAGCTTCCTTGATCTCTACGCCACCCTCAATAGCACGAAGCATATCTTGAGGAGTCTCAAACAGAAGCATTGCCTTGGTATTACCAAAACGAGTGTCGTGAGCAATCTCAATAATCTTCTTAATAGGGACAACGTGAACATGTACTCCTGGAGGAGCTGCCTGAACAATCATGGTCTTGCGGAGCTCATCTTGAGCAACACCATCAGAGCAGACAATAATGCGGTCTGGCTTGGTCATCTTTGTCCACGTAGTTGCAACCTGACCATGCAGAAGGCGGGTATCAATACGAGCAAGAACAATCTTAAGCTTGCCGTCACCAATAACGGTACCCGCAGGAATTGCTCCCTGAGGTGCTGCTGGAGCAGCAGGAACATCAGTAGGTGTTGCCTCTTGTGGCTCAAGCTCTTCTGGCTTAATCTTCACGCCCATACGAGCTTCAGAGTAAATCTCTTTTGCTACCTCGGCGGCGATATCTACGCCAAGGCGAGAACCATATGCTGCGATAAGCATTGGGAGGTTAAGTCCCGTAACGGCAACCCAATCCTCTTTACCCTCTTCCTCAAGAACACGAGAAATCTGGTTAAAGGGGGTGCCACCCCATAGGTCAACCAAGAACAAAACGTGCTCTTGATCTTCAAGCGTGGCAATTGCGTCGAGAATCTTCTGATGCAGGTCATCTGGACCCATATCAGGAGTAAGCGTTACAGCTACAACGCCTTCCTGTGGTCCAAAAATCATGCTGCCAGAATCTTTTATGCCCTCGGCAAATTTACCATGGCTGGCTAGAACAATACTAACCACTTCTACCTCCTTCTTCTCCGCCTAATAAAACAAATGAAACTGTAAACATAACAATGAAAATAACATTTACTTTTCTGATTTTATTACATAAGTCTAAAACATACCTCCACTAACCTAACTCTTTTTAAATTTTTAGGTTTTATAAGCTAATTTTTAGGCGAGAAGGTCTTCTCGCCCTAGGAGATACGGTAAAAAAATACGGCCAGAAACCCAAAGCTTCTGGCCGTAAAAATTCTGTATATCGCGTCTAGTTAGCAGCCAACAGACACAAGGTCGTGTGTGGACTGAGTAAAGACATCGTAGCCATCCTCAGTAACAACGCCAAAGTCCTCAAGGCGGATACCAAACTTACCAGGCAGGTAAATACCAGGCTCATCGGTAACAACAGAACCTGCTGCAATAACCTTGTTCCAACGAGGGTTGAAGAATGGACGCTCGTGAATCTCAACGCCAACACCGTGGCCAAGGCCGTGGCCAAAGTACTCACCGTAGCCAGCCTCAGAGATAACCTTAACTGCAAGGTTATGAATATCAGAACCAGTTACACCTGCATGAATAGCTGCTGCGCAAGTTTCGTTTGCCTTGCGGACAACGTCAAAGACATGCTGCTGCTCCTCGGAAGGTGCGCCAACAACAACAGTACGGGTCATATCTGAGTGGTAATCCAGATAACCTGCGCCATAGTCCATAACAATCATGTCGCCTGTCTGAACTACGCGCTCACCTGGCTGTGCATGAGGATTAGCACCATTAGGACCAGAAGCAATGATGGAATCAAAGGACAGGGCATCTGCGCCGTTGGAGAGCATGTAGTTCTCAAGCTCTGCGCGAATCTGCTGCTCAGTAAGACCTGGCTTAATGTACTCGCAGATGTGGAGGAACGCCTTGTCAGTAATTGACTGAGCGTGCTTCATAAGCTCAATCTCAGCTGGGTCTTTAACAATACGCAGCTCAGCAATATCGCCATGCATGCGTGGAAGCAAAGCAGCAACAGAACGATCGCGCAATGCCTGCTCAAGACCATCAAAGAACGCAAGATCAACAGTGTCCTCAATAGCAACTACGCGAGCACGAGCCTCAGCAATATGAGCGGCAACCCACTCGGTAGGAGTAGTGACTTCCTGGTCAAACTTCCATGGAGAATCAGCACCAAGGCGCTCCAGGAATGTGTTGTAGTAACGAGAGTCAGTGTGCATGAAGAGCTCATCCTGCGTAATAAATGCAGTATGTGCCTGCTCAAAGTCAAAGACACGCTCAGCGTCAGTCAACCAACGAAGGTCTGGGTTGTGACGTAGAACAACAGCGTCATAACCTCTCTGAGCCATTACCTCGCGAAAGCGCGCAACGCGCTTTGCTGCTGCCTGTAAATCTGCCATTTCAAATCCCTTCTCGAGATGTTTACAACAAAGAGTTGCACCTAGTGGAGCCGCATCAGCAAACAGGCTCCTTACTGCAAGATGCGGCGCTTTAATGCGAAGCGTGAGCCTCACACCAAGCGCGGGCATGCTCGGCGAGAAGTTCCTCGTCGACCGATGCTAATCTTACCCTTCCAACAGACATTGGAATCGGCAACATAAAACGATTAGTAGAATGGAAACATTCTTGTTTGAGCGCTTCGATAAGCTGCTCAGAAGTAATGTCACAGGTAACAAAACCTATATTCAAGCGCTCAAGAATCTCGTCTTGGGCAAGCATATCGTCAAAAGAAAGCGCCTCTTTAGCTACTGCAATTCTTGCCGAGAAACGCAGTGCGTCTGCATAAAGTGCAGAAAGAGGCTGATCAGCTGGAATGAGCGGGCGAAGTGCCTCCACAAAAACCCAACCGTAAGGAACAGACTGCTGAATAGCAATAGCGGAAGAATCAGAAAGGCGGCCACGGGTCTTAGTAGACTCTGCCAGCTGCTCTGCAACTATATCGGCAACTCCAGAGGAGAGGTTATCTGCTCTATCCCAAATGCGTCCAAACTCCGCCTCGTTATCAGACATAGCCGTTGCAACCATACATACCTGGGCAACCTTAGCGTTGTCATCGCAAAGATCCATAACCTCAAGATCTGCAAAGCAGAAACGAGCACAAGGCTTAGTGGTAACAAGACGCTGATGCTCAGCGTCAGTATCAAGCGCACGAGGAGTAATGGACGAGACAATAACAGCTGCTAGATCAAGCGGAACAGTAGCAAGGGAGACTCCCCCACACCACTTGTTTGCCACGTGGTTAGCAAGAGAAATGACGCCCTCGTGGCCCACGGCAACTACTAAATCATCAGCTGTCAGGTGCATTTCTGCCAAAGCAGACAATACCTGTGCCTCAGTTGCCACGGTAGTTGCTGCCTTGCCATCTTCTACATCTACACGTGTGACGAGAAAACCAATGGTGGTGAGGTCTCTACGCAGAAGCTCAGCAAGGTCTTCGTCTGCCTGATTGCTGACAAGAAAAGCACAGCGATGAGGTCTTCCCACTGCGGTTCTGAGCTCAGTACCAAAGTTTGAAAGAACGCCTGCACCAGAACGAAGTGCAATAGAGCCACCAGGAATAGAAACCCACTGTTTAATCTGAACAGGTGGCAATTCCTCTTCAAGCTCAGCCTGGACATTGTCACTCATAGAAGACCTCTTTCCCAAAGCAGCTTGCCAGAATCAATGGCTACCTGCTCAAACGTTTTCTCACGAATATCAATTGTAATATCAGCAGCGGCCTCATAACGCGGGCGCAGGCGTCTATAGAGCTGAGTAGCGTTTTCAAAGCTTCCCAGATCAGGACGCCTATCCGTGCGCTGAATTTGGCGAAGCGAGTCAGAAAGATCGCCGTCGAGAAACACAATGGCTCCCATCTCACGCATAAGCGCAAGATTGACGTCCTTCTCGACAATTCCACCGCCACAGCTTACGAGCAGTGACTTCTTAGACTTAAGCGTGTGCAAAACCTCAGTTTCCGCCTGCCTAAAAAGCTCTTCACCGTCATCTTCGTAGATTTCTGCCAGTGATTTACCTGCTATACGCTCTGCTAGGCGATCGGTGTCAACATAACGACGGTGAAACAGCTCGCCCAAATTACGTGCGAGCGTAGACTTTCCGGCGCCCAGAAAGCCTACAAAAAAGATATGATCACAGCCCTCATGTACAACGTATCTTGAATCGCGAAGCTTCATACTCCTCCAGCCTTTCAAGATGATTCTATCATCGAGTTGGAGCAAGTAAACTAAAGCCGTCTTGTTATGACGTAAAAGTTACATTTTTTAAAATGCGGCGCTCGACGTGACGAATGATATTGGTGTACCAAAGATCCTCATTGGACTGCGGCTTTACCAAAATAGTTGAGACGCCAGCCAAATTACCTGCAATAACATCAGTAAAAATCTGGTCTCCCACCATCACGGTTTGCTCTTTAGTTGCCGAGAAACGCTTCATAGCAGCAGTTAGCGCGCGGGGAAGCGGCTTGCACGCAAAGCTCTCTCCTTCAATTCCCAGCTCGTGAGCGCTACGCTGGACCTCATTGAGGTGAATGTTATTGGAGATGAGACAAAGCGTTAATCCAGCCGCATGAGCCTTCTCAAACCAAGCAGAAACCTCTGGCGGCACCATCTTGGTATCTCGAGGTACACAGGTATTATCGCGATCTAAGAGCACAAGTTTAATCCCCTGCTGAACCAAATCCTCTATTGAGATGTATTCAACAGCAGAAACGTATTGTGTTGCTTTGATCAAACTCATGCCACACCAACTATTGCTTGCTTGCGGCTTCACGCTCGCGTGCGTTTTCAATAGCCTGTTGATGCTCGTCATACGTCTCTGAGAAGACGTGCTCATCCGAGGTAATCCAGAAGTAGTAATAATTGGTTGCTGCTGGATCCATAGCCGCCTTAATAGAGGCATAACCTGGGGAGCAAATAGGCGTAGGAGTCAAACCCTTAAACGCATAGGTGTTATAGGGGTCGCTTGTCATCGAGCTGAGGTCTTCTGCAGTAGCTTCCCTACCCAGGGAATAAGCAAGGGTAGCGTCACTTTGCAGATACATATCATCGTACAGGCGGTTGTAGAAGACAGATGCAACCTTAGGACGGTCATCATCAGTCAGGGCTTCTCGCTCAATAATAGATGCCATGATAATGATTTGCTCGTTAGTAAGATTCAAGTTGTAACGCTTATTGAGCGTAATGCGAGCAGCGTCCAGGTTAAGATCAGCTGTCTCTGTCTCAAACTGATCAAGCATGGCACGGATGACCGTATCGGCAGTCACATTGCTTTCTGTAAAGGTATAGGTCTTGGGGAACAAGTAGCCCTCAAGAGAATCGTTAGCGTCTACCGCACCAGCAAGGAATGGATAGTCAGCAACATAATTGGATGCTTTTGCCTGATTCAAGAAATCATCGCGAGAAATACCAAAGTAGTCCTGAACCAAATCCGCAACCTGAGAAACGGTATAACCTTCTGGTACAACAAAGCCACTACCAGGAGCATTAGGGCCAGAAATAAGCAGGTGAACAATGTCTGCTGGCTTGGTACCAGTGGTAATAACATAGATACCGCTCTTAATTTTCTGCTCAGCATCCTGACGCTTTACCTGGTTTAAAAACTCGCTCTTAGTTGCAATAATCTTGTTCTCAAAAAGAATCTTTGCGACTTCCTGCGCGCCAGCGCCATCTGGAATAGTAACGGTAACTTGCTGACCAGCGGTAATTTCTTGTGTATCGGAATTAGCGCGAGAAAGCTCTGGAAGCGCTACTTTCCATACAAAGATGCCAAGGGCCGCAACCATGATAAAAGCGATAAGTGCCGCAAAAATACGAGAACGCTTTGAAGCCTTCTTATCTCTATGCTTTACCTGCTTGTTCTTTGCCATATGAGTGACTTGAGCGCTTCTTGAAGAAAGCTTGCCACCGGTAAGTGCAGGCAGCGATCCTGTAGCCTCAACTGAAGGCTGCGTGACCTGTTCCTGCTGAGTCTGCTCTTCCTGAGCCTGTCCTTCTGGTACAGGAGAAGAAAAATGTGCGCCCTGACGACGCGGAGAAGAACCATTGGATAGGGTGGGCATTTAGTCTCCCTTATTCATCTGTGCATCAAGCCATGATTGCAAAAAGAGCGAAGCTGCAACCATGTCAACTTTTCCACGCATGGCTTTCTCAGATAAACCTTGCGCTCGAAGAATCTTCTTTGCTTCCGCAGAAGAAAGTCTTTCGTCAGTAAATTCTAATGGAAGTTGGCAGTTCTTCGCAATTTGCTCAGCTTGAGCGGTAATTTTTTGGGCCTGTGGTCCATCTTCGCCGGCGAGCGTTTTAGGACGACCGCACAAAAGCAGTTCTGGCTCCCAATCTTCAAGCACAGCCTTAAACGTTCGTGCATGTGAGAGCACCTCTTGCGCAGGTAGCACGCAAACAGGTGACGCAATAGCACCATCGGGGTCACTTACAGCAACCCCGATGCGAACTTCACCAATATCTAAAGCTAAAACGCGCAAACGCTAAGCACCAAGCTTTGTTTTTGCAGCTTCAAGCGCATCATCAATTCCTGCAGCATTTGAGCCACCTGCCTGCGCCATTGCTGGTTTACCGCCACCACGGCCACCAACAAGCTCTGCAATCTCTTTTACAATGTCTCCTGCCGAGAAACCCGCTGCAACTGCAGAATCAGTGGCGCCTGCAAGCAGGGAAACCTTACCGTCAGCGGTTGCGGATGCAATGACGCAAGCAACAGGCTGGCCGTCAGATGCATCGCGAATGCCGTCCCATGCGGAACGGAGTTCTTTGCCAGAAAGGCCCTCAAGCTTAGCAATTACGCAGCTATAGCCATTAAGCTGAACAGCAGACTTAAGTGCTTCTGCTACCTGGTTGCTGCCTGCTCCGGTAAGAGCGGCCTCAAGCTTATGGTTTGCAGTGCGAAGATCTTGCTGCAGCTGCTCAACGCGGTCTGCAATAGCAGAAGGACGAACCTTCAGAGCTGCAGCAACCTCATCAAGCTGAGCCAAGCGCTCATCAACGTACTCGATAGCGCCCATAGAAGTTACAGCCTCAATACGCCTTGAGTTAGAACCAACGGAGCTCTCAGAAATAATCTTGAAGAGGCCAAGGTCTGCTGTGTTGCGTGCGTGAGTACCACCGCAGAGCTCACGAGAGAATGGAGTGTCTTCTGCACCAGCAGAGACAACGCGTACGACATCACCGTACTTCTCGCCAAAGAGTGCAACAGCACCAGCGGCCTTTGCATCCTCAATGCTCATAATCTGAGTAACAACAGGCTTAGCGGCAAAAATCTCTGCGTTTACCATGCCCTCAATGCGATCAAGCTCATCTTTGGTAAGAGCCTCAAAGTGCGTAAAGTCAAAGCGCATACGATCTGGAGCAACAAGAGAACCAGCCTGGTTAACGTGGTCACCCAAAACCTTCTTAAGTGCAGCGTCAAGCAGGTGAGTTGCGGTGTGGTTGCGACGGATAAGCTCACGACGACCAGCGTCGATAGTTGCGGAGACAGAATCACCAACAGAGATGGTGCCCTCCTCTACCACGCCAACGTGGGACTCAAGGCCGCCGTCACGGTGCTTGGTATCAGTGACGTGAACGTAGAGACCAGGAGCTGTCAGCTTGCCGGTATCACCAACCTGGCCGCCCATCTCTGCATAGAAAGGCGTGCGGTCAAGTACAACCTCAACCTCCGAGCCAGCAGAAGCGGATTCAACCTCCTGTCCATCCTGAACAAGAGCAACAACACGAACTCCGGAGAGCTCGTTGTTGTCATAGCCGTCAAAGACGGTCTCATCAAGGCGGTCAGAGAGTGCAACCCAAATGCTCTGAGCGTTACCCCAGGCATCGCGGTTAGCAGACTTACGAGCGCGCTCACGCTGCTCAGTCATTGCAGCATCAAAGGCGTCCATGTCAACAACGTGACCTGCATTTGCAGCAATCTCACGAGTAAGATCAATAGGGAATCCATAGGTATCGTGCAGAAGGAATGCAACCTCACCGGAAAGCTGTGCGCCATCCTCTAGCTGCTCAAGCTCTGCAGTGAGTTTAGACTCGCCTGCGTCAAGCGTAGCGCCAAAACGCTCCTCTTCTGCAGTCAGAATGCCGTCGATAAGAGCGCTCTTCTCGACAAGCTCTGGATACTCTGCGCCAAGTAGCACTGCAACCTCATGTGCATACTCTGCCATGAAGGTGCCCTGAATGCCCAGTAAGCGGCCGTGGTAGACAGCGCGACGGAGCAGGCGGCGAAGAATGTAGCTTCTACCCTCGTTACCAGGGAGAATGCCGTCGCCAATCATAAAGGTTACTGCACGAGAGTGGTCTGCAAGGATACGCAGGCTGCGGTCAATCTCATCAGTTGAGTGATACTTTTTGCCAGAGAGTTTTTCGCCCAAAGAGATAAGGGTACGCATGATGTCACCCTCGTAATTGGTGCCCTCATGCTGCATGATAGCTG
>CAUUFE010000005.1:0-34032 GCA_963544415.1 uncultured Atopobium sp. | reverse complement strand
TGTATCTTCTTAATTCCTCCACAATTTCTACACAATTTGTAGTCTTTAGTGAACTAATGCGTATATTGGGCACTAAATTCCCTTTGTCGTCTAGTAGTAACACTTTATTTTTCAACTATATATAGTGTTGTCATTTTGCGTTAGTTTTTACGCTTTTTTGACATTATCTTTGTGCGAGCTTTACGCGATTTTGACGTTGTCTTCTTGCGCGTTTTTACGCTGCCTTTTGCGGTGTCTTTTACGCTGCCATTTAAACGGTCTTCTCGACACGCTTTGTTTGGGCTAAATTTCGTCTTTTACAATCTGGCAAGCTGCATCAAGAAGTTGATCGCGAAGTGTCTCGTTAGCGGCCTCAGAATACACGCGTACCAGCGCATCCATACGAGAAGGACGAATGAGCACCCAAGAATCGTCTTTAAACTGAAGCTTAAGGCCATCGGCATGGCTTACCGAAACAGGCACTTTACCTGCAACGTTTTCTGGATTGAGGCCTGGAAGGATGTTTCTGAACGCCTGGGTAGCTGCAGCATCAAGTCGCACTCCTCGCCTGCTATAACACATGCGACCCAGCTCAGCCTCGTCCTCAGAGACAAGCTGTGCAAGCGATTTATGGGTATACGCAAGCATTTCGACGATAAGCAGGGCCACAAGCAGGCCGTCTCGCTCCAACAGGTGGCTTGGAATGCAAATACCGCCGTATTCCTCTGCGGCGAGAAGAACGTCTCCTTGCTCAATCTCTGAATAAAGTCGCGCAAATCCAACAGGCACGCTTGCAGACTCTAGTCCAAGATGAGCTGCCTGCCTGGATACCGTTGCCGAACAGGTCAGTGTAGAAACAACGCGGCCAGTTTGCTTTCTATTTTGTACAAGATGGCGTGTGATAAGCGGAATAAGCTCGTGTGGGCTAAGGAGTCGGCCAGTTTCATCTACGGCAGCAGCTCGGTCTCCGTCACAATCAACCAAAAGACCCAGCTGTGCATGGCGGCTTACCACCATTGAAGAGCACTCATCAGCCCAAGGGTCTGCTGGTTGTGGGTGAATGCCACCAAAATCCCTGACAGGACCTTGGTGCATCTGATGTACAACACATCCAGCTGCGGAAAGTACGTCAGCAAGCAGGCCTGTTGCCGCACCATACATAGGATCAACTACCACGCTCGGGCGCAGCTCCTTAATAACAGACACATTAATCTGATTAAGCAGCGCACTTTTATAAGGCGTCACAATATCTGTTGTGGTAAAAGTCCCACGCTGATCTGTTGGCTCAAGCGGCGTTGCGGATTCCACGCGCTGGAGAAAATCGCGAGAAACTGGACCTCCATTAGCAGCGCGAATAATCATGCCGCAATATTCGCAGGAAAGCTCAGTTGCAGAAATGATGAGGCCACCAGCTACATTTTTATGATGTGCGCAGGCCCAGCAAACAGATGGAGTGGGGCAAAAAGTCTCGGACACACGCACGTCTAAACCAAAGGAAGCCAATGTTGCAGCGGCTTCAAGAGCAGACGAATCTGCTTCAAAGCGTGTGTCAAAACCGACAAACACAATACCGCCAGGCAGCTCCTCTGACCAGACGGTACCAAGGGCCTCTGCAAGTCTAACTACATTATCCCTGGTAAAGCCTTTATCATAGCGGGCTTGCCAGCCATCGCTGCCAAAGCGGAGTATGTCGGGTCTTTTATCCAATGCGGTTGGCATAGCTGCCGAGCGCCTCTTTAAATGCTGCTGCAGAGCTCTGATCAGAGAGTGCCATACGAGCATTAGTTGCTGCCCAAGCTGCAGGAGTACCGGTATCGCAGCCCTCTTCCGCGTCGATTACCAGCGCATACATCTCTTCCTCAGCAAGCAGGCGCTCCATTGCATCTGTCAGCTGAATCTCGTTGCCGGCACCAGGACCCTGAGTTGCCAGGAGCTCCATAATCTTTGGAGAAAGCAGGTAACGACCAACGATAAACAGGTGAGAAGGTGCGTCCTCTGGACGAGGCTTCTCGACAAGGCCTGTTACCTTCCAAATAGCACCCTCGCCCTCAGAGTTATCTGAAGGAGAAGAGATGCACTCACCTGCGATAATACCGTAGCGATTCACCTGATCTGCAGGAACTGGAGCAACTGCAATGACGGAAGCGCCATTGTGCTGCTTGGAAATCTCTGCCATGCGGATGCACATCTGACGGTCTGGAACAAAGTAATCGCCGAGAAGTACAAAGAATGGCTGGTCACCTACACCGTCTGCAGCGCAAAGCACGGCATGGCCAAGGCCACGCGGATTGTCCTGATAGGTAAAGGAAACAGGAAGCGCAGAAGCTGCATGGATCTTCTCGGCAAGGTCTTGCTTTCCACGAGAAGAAAGGTCTGCTTCAAACTTCTGGTCTTCAGCAAAGTAGGTTTCAATCTGTGGCTTCTCGCGAGAATTGATGATGATTACCTCATCGACCTCTTCTGGCTCAAGAGCCTCTTCTACTACGTACTGAATGACGGGCTTATCCAAAACAGGCAACAGCTCTTTAGGGGTTACCTTTGTTGCAGGTAGAAAACGCGTACCTAGACCTGCTGCTGGGATAATTGCCTTCATGTGTTTACCTTTCACCTGTGAGCCCTGTTGGCTCTGCACACCTAACGCGCGCTTGTAAGAATGACGGTTTTGCCGCCGATAAACTCAAATGACAGGCGCTTTTATACGTACCTAGCTTGCATAAGCGCCAGGTTACGTTACTTGCTTGGAATCTCAATTCCACGCTTCTCAAGGAATTCAATGAGCTTAGCCAGCGTGTCTACAGAAAGTGAGTGCTCCATAAGGCAAGCCTCTGCATCTGCAGTCTCTGTGTCTACACCCAAGTCCTCCTCAAGGAAGGTGCGAAGCGCACGGTGAGCACGCCATGTGGTACGGGCATTTGCCTCGCCTTCTTTGGTCAGCGTGACACGACCATAACGACTCTGCTCAACCATGTCCTGCTCTTTAAGCTGGGATAGAGCCTTGTTGACGCTTGCCTTGGAAACATCAAGGCTCTCGGCAATATCAACGGAGCGGACGCTCTTATCGTCATCTGGCTGCTCAAGTGCAATTCGATAAATTGCCTCGAGATAGTCCTCGCCGGCTTTTGTCAGTGTGTGGTCGTTTTGTACGTTATCGTTGGCCATAAATCTCCTCCGACGACTGCTTGACAGTCTTTTTCATGCAAAATCAGTTGCGCTACGCAACGAAAATATTTCTAACACTTGAATGATACCCAAAAACGGCGCCTAGTTTTACTGGCGAGAAGAGCTGTTTGAAGATTCTGAGGACTCTTCTGAGCTTTTCTCGGCAGCCTCAGCATTTGCCTCGGCATCTGTTTGTCCGTTTAAACTAGACGGATCGTCTCCTGCATCAATTACTTTCATCATCTTTGCAAGTGCATCTTCATCTGCAATGACATACGACTGACCGTCAATTTCTGTTCCCTCGGATGGTACGTATGCCGTATAGATATCCTTATCAGTGTTCATACCAATCATCTGAGTGCCCAAAGAAATAATGTCTGAGACAGATAGATCGGTAATAACCATGCTTGCCGTTGAATTGACAATATTTGCAATGGCTACAGGGTCCCCTGTATTCAGAATCTGAGCAATCATAGCCTTGATGAAGGTTCTCTGATGGCGCATGCGGGTGTAATCGCTGTCTGCAAAAGCGTAGCGAACACGAGTAAAGAAGAGTGCCTGAGCACCGTTCAGTTTCTGAACACCAGGGTACAGTTCAACAACGTCGCTGAAGTTCTCTGTATCGCGCATGTACTGCTCAACGTTTACGGTTACGCCACCAAGAGCATCGGTAATGCCTGCGAGACCATCAAAGTTGACCTCTGCATAGTGGGCAATATGTACGCCACACAGTTCATTTACAGCTTGTACCATGCCATTTGCACCGTCATAGTAGTGGACAGCGTTAATCTTCATGTAAGAACCCTTCCACAAGACACGGGTATCTCGTGGAATAGAGAGCATAGTCACACGCTTATGGATAGGGTCAACACGCGCCAAAATAATGGAATCCGCACGATATTCAGTCTCGCCAGGTCGACCGTCGGTTCCTAGAAGCAGCATATAATAGGGGTCGCTTGGTGCAGAAGGCTCCTGAAGCGTCTGACGAAGCTCAGCAGTAATGACCTGTGAGTTATTGAGCTGCGCCTGAACGCTTGCATACCAGATACCTGCGCCCACCACAGCGGCAACAAAAACAGCAGCAAGAACGCCCAGAAGCGACCTGACTACCATCTGCTTTCTGAAGACACGCTTACGACGCTTGTGGTAGCCCTCTGCCTGCGTGCGACTAAAAGGAGAGTTACTAACCGCAGCGTTCTGCGACGTATTGGCTGCAGCGCTTGGTGCAGTACCTTGGGTACTTCCCGTAGCAGTATTTTGTGCAGTGTCAGCCGAAGCGCCCTGTGCGGCCCCGTTGTCGAGCAGTTTTGCATGCTTTGGTTTAGTTGACACAAACTATCCTTCGATAAAGTCGTCGTCTGGAATGGTAGTGCGCTGAGCATCTGCTCCCAGCGTGACGAGTTTCTCGACAAATCCTTCGTAACCGCGGTCAATGTGATGAATGGCAGAAACGATTGTTTCTCCCTCGGCCACAAGACCAGCCATAACAAGCGCAGCACCACCACGAAGATCTGGTGACTTGACCTGCGCCCCCTCAAAGCCGGAGACGCCGCGAACAATAGCGTGATGGCCCTCAATGGTAATATCGGCTCCCATGCGAGAAAGCTCAGACGCCAACATAAAGCGATTCTCAAAGACGTTTTCTGTAATGATGCAGGTACCCTTAGCCAGAGCAAGCAGCGTCATGGTCTGTGCCTGCATGTCTGTTGGAAAACCCGGGAATGGCAGCGTCTGGATATCGATAGCTTTAAGATCTTGCTGGCGAGAAGCCCTTGCCCACCTATCTCCGGTCTCGATGGTAATGCCCATCTGCTCATACTTCTTAAGTACCAGGCCAAGGTGATTTGGCTCGAAGCCGTGAACAGTAATAGGCTCACCAGTAAGCGCGCCAATAGCCAGGAAGGTACCAGCCTCAATGCGGTCGCCAACAACTTCGTGCTCAACAGGGTGCAGCTCTGTAACGCCGTGAATCTCAATAACAGGAGATCCGGCACCCTGAATGTTGGCACCCATTTTGTTGAGCATAGTAGCAAGGTCAACAATTTCTGGCTCACGAGCTGCGTTATCAATGACCGTTACACCCTTGGCAAAAACTGATGCCATCATCAGGTTCTCTGTTGCACCAACGGAAGCAAAGGCTAAAGAAACGGTCTCGCCGGTTATGCCGTGAGGAGCGCTTGCGTGAATATTGCCGTGCTCAACCTTAAATTCAACACCCAAAGCCTCGAGGCCCAGGATGTGCATGTCAATTTTGCGAGCACCGATATTACAACCGCCTGGCATCGCCACAACAGCCTTGCCAAAACGAGAAATAAGGGGACCCAAAACAGCAGTTGATGCACGCATCTGTGCAACAAGACTGTAAGGAGTCTCCCAGCTTGTAATATCTGTGGTATCAATTTTGAGCTCGTGAAGACCAACGACTTCAATGCGAGCGCCTAACGTCTTGAGCACCTTGCCCATGACGTGAACGTCTGCAATATTAGGAACGTTAGTGAGTGTAGTAACACCAGGAGCCATGATGGTTGCAGCCATCAATTTAAGGGCAGAGTTTTTTGCACCCTCTACAGTGACCTCTCCTGTGACAGAACGGCCACCTACTACTTTTATGACGTCCATAAACCTCCGAAAACGACAGTGAGAGAATTTTACTCCTCAACCACTTGCTTCAGAAGTAGATTACACCAGTCTATCTTTTTTTCGTAGTAGGCACGACGATTATCGTCTTCTGGAAGAGAAAGCATCTGGTCAATGACGTCATCTCTTGTCTCGCGCACAACATCTGCATCAATGTCATCAACGCGACGAGCATGATCTGCCAAGATAATGACTCCTGTTGGATCGATTTCTGCGTATCCACCAGAAATCACTATCTTGGTCATAGATTCTTCATTCTCTGGATGAGGCATGTGCAGTCTTACAACACCATCGCCAAGCGCAATGATTTCTGGTGCGTGGCCTGGCCACACACCATACTCTCCATCTGCTGAAGCAAGAATCAGACTTTCAACGGTTCCTTCGTAAAGGAGCTTATCTGGTCTGACAAACTGACAAGTCAACTCAGCCATGAGAAATCCTAGTTCTGTGAGCTATCCGAAGCGGACATCTTTGCAGCGCGCTCGCGAACATCTTCGATGGTGCCTGCAAAACGGAATGCCTGCTCAGGAAGGTCATCGCACTTACCGTCAATAATCTCTGCAAACGAGCGGACAGTCTCCTCAACGGTGCAGTACACACCAGGGTTACCAGTGAACTTCTCGGCAACGTGGAATGACTGAGAGAGGAACTGCTGAATCTTACGGGCGCGAGCAACGGTACGCTGCTGCTCCTCAGAAAGCTCGTCCATACCCAGAATTGCAATGATGTCCTGAAGGTCGGAGTACTCCTGCAGGGTCTCCTGAACTGCCATAGCAACACGGTAGTGCTCTGAACCAACAATGGATGGATCAAGAGCAGAACTGGAGCTGGCCAGAGGATCAACTGCTGGGTAAATACCAAGCTCGGTAATAGCACGAGAAAGAACGGTAGTTGCATCCAAGTGCGTAAAGGTTGTAGCAGGAGCAGGGTCAGTAAGGTCGTCTGCAGGGACGTAAACTGCCTGTACGGAAGTAATAGAGCCTTCCTTGGTGGAAGTAATACGCTCCTGAAGCTCGCCCATCTCTGTAGCCAGGGTTGGCTGGTAACCAACTGCGGAAGGCATACGGCCGAGAAGTGCGGAAACCTCAGAACCTGCCTGAGAGAAGCGGAAGATGTTGTCGATGAACAACAGAACATCCTGGCCCTGATCACGGAAGTACTCTGCAGTAGTAAGACCTGCAAGAGCAACACGCATACGAGCTCCTGGTGGCTCGTTCATCTGACCATAGACGAGGCAGGTCTTGTTAATAACGCCAGACTCAGTCATCTCGAGGAAGAGGTCGGTACCCTCACGAGTACGCTCTCCAACGCCGGTGAATACGGATGTACCACCGTGCTGCTGAGCCAGGTTGTTAATAAGCTCCTGAATCAGAACGGTCTTACCAACGCCAGCGCCACCAAAGAGGCCAGTCTTTCCGCCTCGAACATAAGGCTCGAGAAGATCGATTGCCTTGATGCCCGTCTCAAAAATCTCTGTCTCAGTAGTGAGCTCTTCGAAGAGAGGTGCTGGGTGGTGAATTGGATAAAACTCAACGTCTTCAGGAATATCTCCACCGTCGACTGGCTGACCCATGACGTTCCAGACGCGGCCCAGCGTAGACTCGCCTACTGGCATCATCATTGGCTTGCCGGTGTCCTTAACGCGAAGGTTACGCTGAAGACCATCGGTTGACGACATAGCGACGGTACGAACAACACCACCGGGAAGCTGAGACTCAACCTCAAGAACGGTGCTGACGTGACCAACAGGCGTGTCATCCTCTACCGTCAGTGCGGTATAGATGCTTGGAACAGGTCCGTCGAACTTAACGTCGACAACTGGTCCAACTACGCGAACGATTACGCCATCGTCAACGTGCTGATTGCGCTTGTTGAGAATAGCTTCCTCAAAGGAAGAAGTCTCTACTTGCATATCTGACATTACATATCCTCCAATGCTGCAGCACCACCGATAATCTCATTGAGCTCAGTGGTAATTGCGCCCTGGCGTTCGCGATTGTACGTACGGCTAAGAGCGCCTAAGACGTTCTCAGCATTATCAGTTGCAGACTGCATTGCACGACGGCGTGCACCATGCTCGGCTGCAGCAGAATCAAGAAGTGCGTGGAAGATGACCGTCTTGATATAAGCGGGCATCAACGAATCAAGTACCTGAGAAGCAGATGGCGAGAATTGATATTCACTCTTGTTATACGTCTTCACCTGTGAGAGGGCTTCTTCGGTACGTGGTTTATTAGGAATCGTGAGTTTATCGCGCGAAATAGGAAGAAGTTGCTCTGTAACCTGCTCTTGGTCAACACGGTTCTTTGCATGCCAGTACTTGATTACGACACGATCAATCTTACCCTTGATATAGCCATCCATGATATAGGAGGCAATACGATCAGCCTGGTCTGCTGTAGGCTCAGAGGAAATGCCTACATAAGACATGGTGGGCTTGATATTTCTATACGTAAAGTACTCAGTTGGCTTGCGTCCGCAAGTAATTATCTCGGACGACACACCCTTAGCCTTAAGACGTGCCATCTCATGCTCAACCTCGCGTTGAGGCAGGATGTTAAATCCGCCTGCAAGGCCACGGTCAGATGCGATGACTAAGAACAGCACGTTCTTCTCGACTTTATGTGTAGCAAGAAGAGGCTGTTTCTTAGGATTAAAGCCAGCGCCTGCTACATTTGCAAGCATAAGGGTAATAGCTTCCTTATATGGCGAAGCAGCCTCGGCCCTATCAAGTGCCTTGCGGACACGCGCTGTCGAAATCATCGACATCGTGCGCGTAATCTGCATGGTGCTCCTGATGGAGCTCATACGCCTCGATATTTCGTGAAGGTTCGCCATTGATAATTACTCCTGCAATGAACCCTGGGTTACTGCGTCAAAAGAGCCTGGTGTGTCTGAATTAGCTTCTGCCTCATCCACAACCTTGTTTGGATGCTCTTCCAAGAACTTAGCCTTGAAGTGCTTAATGTGATCACTCAAGCGCTCTGCCTGCTCATCAGAAATCTTTCCGTTGCGCAGAGAGTTGCGGAGCTGTGGGTGATACTCACTCATGTACTGAGCAAGGCCATCACGGAAGAGAGCAACGTTCTCAAGATCAACGTCATCAATGAAGTTCTCTTTTGCAGCGTAAATTGCGCAAATCTGGTCTACTACGTCCAGAGCTGAATAACGTGGCTGCTTGAGAAGCTCCATCATATGAGCACCGTGGTTGAGCTGGTACTGCGTAGTTGCATCCAAGTCGGATCCGAACTGCGAGAATGCCTGCTTCTCACGATAACTTGCAAGATCCAGACGAAGTGTACCTGCAACCTGCTTCATTGCCTTGACCTGAGCGTCGCCACCAACGCGGGATACAGAAATACCTACGTCGACTGCTGGGCGCTGGCCCTGGAAGAAGAGATTAGACTGCAGATAAATCTGGCCGTCTGTAATGGAAATGACGTTTGTAGGAATGTATGCAGAAACGTCGCCTTCCTGCGTCTCAATAATTGGAAGTGCGGTAAGAGAACCTGCTCCGTTTTCATCGGAGAGCTTACATGCACGCTCCAGCAAGCGTGAGTGCAGGTAGAAAATATCACCAGGATATGCCTCACGTCCTGGTGGACGATGAAGCGTCAGTGACATCTGACGGTATGCAACTGCCTGCTTAGAGAGGTCATCGTAAACAACAAGAACGTGTCCGCCTGGATGGTCTTTGTCAGCAGGCTTGCCGTCCTTATCGTTATACATAAAGAACTCACCAATAGCAGCGCCTGCCATAGGGGCAATGTACTGCATTGGAGCAGAATCGGCTGCGGTAGCTGCAACAATGACGGTCTTGTCAAGAACACCATGGCGGGAAAGAGACTCGCGGATGTTTGCAACTGTAGACGCCTTCTGACCGATGGCGACATAGATACAAACCATATCGGTGTTCTTCTGGTTTACGATTGCGTCAATTGCGATAGCGGTCTTACCGGTCTTACGGTCACCAATGATCAACTCACGCTGACCACGGCCGACAGGAACCATAGCGTCAATTGCCAGAAGTCCAGTCTGAACTGGCTCGCAAACAGGCTGACGCTGCATGATGCCAGGAGCCTTGAACTCAATAGGGCGACGATGTGTAGCGTGGATAGCGCCAAGTCCATCAATAGGCTGGCCCAGTGGGTTAACAACACGACCAAGCATGTCAAAACCAGCTGGAATATCCATGACGCGGCCGGTTGTACGGCACTCGTCGCCTTCCTTAATCTCAGAAACTTCGCCGAACAAAACAGCGCCGACTGAAGTTTCATCAAGGTTCTGAGCAAGACCGAATACGCTGTGGCCCGTAACGGAGCTAGTGAACTCCAGCAACTCGCCTGCCATAGCGCTGCGTAGACCAGCAACACGAGCAATACCGTCTGCTACCTCAATAACAGCAGATACCTCTTGCTGGGATACAGTTGAATTGACCTTAGAAAGGCGCTCTCTAAGCTGTGCCATGACGGCATCTGAGCTCAGCGTTCCTTCCTGTATAGTGGTCTTATCAGTCATTACAATTCACTTTCAACGTGATCTGAAGAGAGCCTACTCTTAATGTGAGTGAGCTGTGTCTTTACCGATGCATCATAACGATGATCACGTGCCTCAACTACAATGCCGCCCAAAATCTTGGGATTAACACGCTCAATAAGATACACCTGAGTATTGAAGTTCTTCTCGAGCTTCTCGGTGACCTTTGCACGTAACTCATCATCAAGAGGCATTGTAGTAGTTACCGTTACTGTAAGTGTCTTGTCTTCTTCTTCAAGAAGCTCCTGGAACGTAGCGGCAACATCATTGATAAGGTTGACATCCTCACTCGCCTGCATAGCACCAAGAGTCTCAAGAACTTCTGGAGAGAACTTCTTTGCGTGCTGCACCTGTACAAGGTCTGCAGTTGCACGACCCTCTGCGCGGCCAGCCTCCAGGAGTGCCCTGGTATAGCCCTCTACTTTTCTGTCTTGATCGTCTTTATTAGTGCTCATCTGGAGTACCTACTTCCGCAAGGTACTTTTCGGCAAGAGCACGCTGCTGCTCTACTGAAAGCTCGTTGCCAATAATCTTTCCGGCAATATCGACGGCAAGATCAACAACGGAATCAGAAAGCTCAGCCATGGCGTGACGACGCTCAGACTCTACAACGCCCTTACCCTTAGTAATAATCTCGACAGCTTCTGCCTTTGCCTGCTCGATAATACGAGCACGCTCTTCTTCGCCCTCACGCTTAGCAGCAGAAACAATCTCGTCTGCTTGCTGCTTAGCTGCGTCGATACCAGCTGCTGCGATTTCACGATCCTTGTTGGCTTCCTCGCGAGCCTTTGCTGCAGCGTCCAGATCGCCTTGGATCTTCTCTTGACGCTTGTCAAGCATACGTAGAACGGAAGGCCATACAAACTTTGCTACAACAGCAAAGATGATCAGAAACGCAATCAGAGCAGGAACAAACTCAGCGGGCTTTGGAAGAAGAATATCGGCACCACTTGCACCCTCTTCAGCAAGTGCGACTGAGGGAGCCATTGCCACAAGTAGAGCAGCAGTTGCGCCTACTGTGCTGGCTTTTTTAACTCCCTTACAAATCGTATTCATGCATTCCTCCAACGTAGCGTTTTCGCTGTTACAAACAGTAATTTACTTAACCATCAAGGTAACAACGAAGCCAATCAGGGTAAGTGCCTCGATGAATGCGCAGCCAAGAATAAAGACTGTGAAGAGACGACCCTGAACCTCTGGCTGACGAGCCATGTTGTTAGCGGCACTCGTTGCTACGACGCTAATACAAATTGCTGCTCCCATAACGCAAAGAGCATATCCGAAAATACCCACGATTCCTCCTTTTTCGCTCGCCCCTCTCAAGGCGACCAATATACATACCTATCATCAACTGAGCGTGGGCTCAGATGACTTCATCTTTTGTGCCGTTTGGCACCACAGTGTGGCAATGCCACCAACTAAGCGTTTTGCTTAGTGTTCAGACTCTACCAGCTGGATGTAGACAGTAGAGAGTAGGGTAAAAACGTATGCCTGAATGAAGGCAACAATAGTTTCTACCAAATAAATGATAATCAACAGCAGAACCCAGAAGATCGAAAAGCCTGCCTGAGCAGCTGTTGATGCGGAGAAGTTCTCAATAGCTGGCATAAAGTACATAGATGCAAGAATTGCAAACGTACCCATAACGATGTGACCTGCATACATGTTGCAGAACAGACGGACGGCCAGAGTAACCAGACGAAGGAATGTTGAGAAGACCTCAATAACCCAGATAACTGCTGCAATAACAGGGTTAACGCCCTTTGGTGCAAGGCTTAGGATGTAGCCAATAACACCCATCTTCTTTGCACCTACATACATAAAGTATCCAAGGGAGCAAAGGCCAAGAGCGGCAGTAACACCAATAGTACCGGTGCCTGGGTGTGCACCAGGAATAAGACCAATGATGTTGTTGATCAGGATGAACATAAACATAGTGATCAAGAATGGGAAGTGAGTGCGCCAAGTTTCTCCAAGAGAAGCCTTGCAGACGTCATCTCTAATGTACTCAATCAGGTACTCAACGCCATTAACGAAGCGTCCCTGAGGGACGATGCTCTCTGCCTGCTTCTTCTTAAACTTAAAGCAGACAATCAGGAAAATCACAGCAGCGATCAAGAAATAGAAAATGTAGTTAGTGAAACCAAAGGTGGTGTTACCAACCAATGCGTGTGGCAAAAAACTTTCGAGCAGCTCGGCCATCTCTGCTGGCAACTGCGCAAGAACATCCACTCTGTCTCAACCTCCCCATACAATCTGCAACCATTTCAGATTGCCCGTCACTGCTCAGCATACTTGAAACGCAACGTAAGATGCCAAGAATATGCCACTTGGAGTATATTATCTACCACTCGGCGTGCATATTTGCGACGAACGGCGATACTAGCACTAAATGAATGCATAGTCACGATTACAAAATCAAATAATTGACTTATGCTCAAACTCTCACATTACTGACACATCTCGTGTTAGCTGCCGTTATTGATTCATTCAACTATAACACTTATAAGCTGCTGTTATGTTGCGTTTTTCTCGATAGATATAGTTATGTCCAGATAAAAATAGTTGTATCAATATCCCCTGTTATTTGCAAAGTTTTTGATATGTGCCAACTGTTATTTCTTCTCGTAAAGTGATGATTTGAAAAGAAAAATGATCCAGTACACACGTTATGTGAGCGCTGGATCAAGTACTAACGTACGTATTCGCAACTATATTAATTTGCGAGAAAGGCGATGAGCTCCTTACTTGGTGCCGTAAATACGGTCACCTGCGTCGCCAAGGCCTGGCAGAATGTAAGCATTTGAGCTTAGCTGACGATCAACGGTGCAGGTGTAGAGGCGTACCTCTGGATCAAAGTCCAGAGTTGCCTTAACGCCCTCAGGGCAAGAGACAATGGTCAGGCAACGAATATCCTTGACACCTGCTTCACGCAGGAACTGAATAGCAGCAGTTAGAGAGCCGCCAGTTGCCAGCATTGGATCAACAACCAGGCAGGTGCGGTTCTCGATGTCTGCAGGGAACTTGCAGTAATACTGGTGAGGAAGATGGGTCTCTGGATCGCGATACATACCAACATGACCGACGCGAGCAGAGGGAACCAGCTCAAGAATGCCGTCAACCATACCAAGGCCAGCGCGAAGAATTGGAATAATAGCAACCTTCTTACCAGCAATACGCTTAGCAGTCATGGTCTCAAGAGGAGTCTCTACCTCGACATCCTCAAGTGGGAAGTCACGCATTGCCTCGTAGCTCTCAAGAATTGCAAGCTCGTTGACAAGCTCACGGAACTGCTTAGTGGTAGTTGTCTTGTCACGGAGAATGTGAAGCTTGTGCTGAACTAGTGGGTGGTCAACAACCGTAAGTCTGGACTCATCGTAATCTGCCATAATGCTCCCTCCAAGAGCTTGACCTGCGTTTTATTTGAATGTCAATAACTTTACTAGCCTCTACATTCCCTGCAGGTTTGCGTATGTATTACTTATGCGGCACTGTTTATGTACCGCTTACTTACTCAGCGTCAACACCCTTAAAGTTAGGATCATCTTCACGCATGATCTTCTCGACACGTCCCGTATGACGGCCGCCTGCAAACTCGGTGCTTAGGAAGGTATCCACAATAGCCTCGTTAACAGCAAGATCAGTGAATCGACCGGATAGGCCAATAACGTTTGCGTTGTTGTGCTCGCGAGCAAGCTCTGCGAACTGAACGGTCTGAACAGGAGTAGCGCGAATACCAGGGACTTTATCAGCGGTCATAGCAATGCCAATGCCGGTGCCACAAATCAGAACACCGCGATCTGCCTTGCCTGCTGCAACGGCGCGAGCAACCTTATCTGCAAAATCAGGGTAATCAACGCGGTCGTCATTTGCTGGACCAAAGTCCAGAACCTCGTGACCAAGCGACTTAATGTGCTCAATGATAGGATCTTTCTGGATAAAGCCAGCGTGATCGGAACCAACTGCAATACGCATACGCATCCTCCTCAGAAAATTCACTCCTATAGAGAGTACCGCATGCAGGCAAAAGCTGCAGCCAAAACACATAAAAGGGATAGGATTTTTTATCTATTTTGCAAATCCCGCAGTGGCGAGAATGTCCTCGGTTGTGATGGCGCCTTCGCGCAAAATGCGCGGCTCATCGCCTGTACAGTCGACAATAGTAGACGCAATAGCAAGGGGTGCTGGACCTCCATCAAGCGTCAGATCCGCTTGCTCAACAAGGCCTGCCTCAAGACCACATCCATCAACTGCAGAAGGAGCCCCGTGCGTGTTGGCGCTGGTAGTAGCCAAAGGGCATCCAAGCTGCTGTGCAATCTGACATACTAGAGGTGAATTAGGCATACGGAGCGCAATGGTTCTGTTATCTGGCAAGACGTACTCATCAAAAACGTTCTCTGATGCGGCAACCACCAGCGTAAGAGCTCCTGGCCAATATGCTTCTACCAGCTTATTTGCCCAGCTGTGCGTAATGTGAGCGTACTTCTGCAGGTCGGATTTACTACCCACAAGCCATGGAAGTGTCTGCGTTGAAGGACGCTGTTTAATCTCAAAAATACGCTTATGACCAGGATTTTGAAGAGTTGCGGCTGCGCCAATTCCATAGACAGAATCGGTAGGCATGATAAGCACGCCACCACGACGCGCCACCTCAACTGCTAAAGAAACTACAGATGTATCTGGATTCATCTGATCAACTTTGATGTATTCACCCATAAAACCCTCGACTCATTGTTGTGTGCTGCGCGGTGTTGTGTGCTGCGCGGTGTTATGTGTTACACAGATTTTCTCGCCAGGCGGCTGAAGTGCTACTTTGCTAAACGTGCCACAAGAATGCGCGGCCTGTGCGTCAGATCCTCTTTGACCTCAACGGACTCCCACACACCCTGTTCCTCGGCAAGCTGCGCCGCCTTGTCCAGATGTCCCTCGTAGAGCTCAACGCAGAACATGCCACCAGGTAGGAGCATATGTGGAGCAGCCTCGAGCAATCGCCTATAGACGTCCAGACCGTCCTCTCCCCCGTCAAGCGCTAGCTCAGGCTCAAAGCCCTTGACCTCGGCAGGAACTTCCTGCTCAAGCACGCTTGTGGGAATGTAGGGCGGATTAGACACCAACACCGAGAAGGACTGTGCAAGCTCCGCAGGAATGCCTTCTACCAGGTCACACTCAATGAGCTCCACGCGCTCCTGGAGGTCCAGGGCATCTCTGTTGCGAGTTGCCAGCGCAATCGCCTTAGGAGAAAGATCTGTAGCAAAGACGCGTGTCTGTGGACGCTCAGTCGCAATAGAGAGCGATATGCAGCCCGTTCCTACGCCAGCCTCAAGCACGCGCACTTCCCCGTCAGCGTTTTGAGTTGCCGCGTCAATGCCTGCTAGTGCAACGTCTACCAGCACTTCTGTCTCTGGTCGTGGAATAAGCACGCCTGGCTCGCACGTAAGCACCAGGTGCCTAAAGGGCATTTCGCCCGTCACGTACTGAAGCGGCTCGCCATCTGCGCGGCGCTTAATTGCCTCGCGCATACGAGCACGCTCATCCGCAGAAAGCGGCTTGTCAAAGTTGGTGTAGAGCTGCACACGAGAAAGGCCTGTCACTGCGGACAGGAGCCATTCTGCAGAAAGACGTGGATGCTCATCACCCTTCTTTTCCAGGTGCTGAGTAGTCCACGTCAAAATTTTCTGGATTGTCCAAACTTCATCTGTCATGAAGTTTGCACCTTAGACAGCCTGAGCGAGTTTCTCGGCACGCTCTGCTGCAGCAAGAGCCTCAATAACGGACGGCAGCGTATCGCCAAGAAGAACGCCGTTGTAGGTGCCGTTGAAGCCAACGCGGTGGTCGGTTACGCGGTCCTGTGGCTGGTTGTACGTACGGATCTTCTCGGAACGTGCGCCATGACCAATCTGAGAAAGACGCTCTGCACCCTGCTCAGCCTGCTGACGCTCAAGCTCCATCTCGTAAAGACGGGCACGAAGCATCTGCATGCAGACCTCGCGGTTCTGAATCTGGGAACGCTGATCCTGAGACTGAACAACGGTATTTGTTGGGAGGTGAGTAATACGAACTGCGGAATACGTGGTGTTAACGCACTGACCACCAGGACCGGATGCGCAGTAGGTATCAATGCGCAGGTCTTCCTGGTTGATCTGAATATCAATCTCGTCAGCCTCTGGGAGAACTGCAACGGTTGCGGTAGAAGTCTGAATACGACCCTGAGACTCAGTCTTAGGAACGCGCTGAACACGGTGGACACCGGATTCATACTTCATAACTGAATAGACCTTATCGCCAGTGACCTTAAACTCAATAGTCTTAAAGCCGCCAGCCTCAGAAGGAGAGCTGGACAGAATCTCTGTCTTCCAACCACGAGCCTCAGCAAAGCGCTCATACATCTTGAAGAGATCACCTGCAAAGATTGCTGCCTCATCGCCACCAACACCAGCGCGAATCTCAACGATAGTGTCCTTCTCGTCATTTGGATCACCCGGGATCAGCATGACCTTGATCTCATCCTCAAGCTGAGGGAGCATCTCTTCATTAGCAGCAATGTCTTCCTGCAGCATCTCTTTTTCTTCTGGATCAGAAGTGGCGTTGAGAAGCTCTTTTGCAGCCTCGATGTCATCAAGGGCAGTGATGTACTTGTTGGCGTGAGCAACAAGATCTGCCTGGTTAGAGTGCTCTTTTGCCACACGAGCATACTCTTTTGGATCAGAAACAACAGCTGGGTCTGCAAGCTTTTGCTCAAGCTCAGCGTAGGCCTCAACGATTTTTTCTAGCTTGTCACGCATTCTTGCTCCTAAGATAAGTGCCTCGTGCGCGCTTGGCTCATTGACATGCGGCCAAACTGTTGCAAAGCTGCTTGCGAGGTGAGAATTCAACTAAAGAAGTGTACCACCACTAGGCGGTTTTTAAACCGATACCTCCCTATCTGCACAGGATGAGGGTACACAAGTTACATAATTGTGAGAAAATTACAGCAGGTTCATACGGTAATGAGGCGCTATGACTTCTAAGAACAAAACTTCACAACCAGATAACAAGCCTGCTGCAGAGGACACCTCTTCTGATCAGAAGACCCTTGATGTCCAGGCTGCTGAGACAGTTGACACTGCTGGCGAGAAGACCGACGAGCTTGAAGAGGTCACCGACCCTATTGCTGCCGATATGGCCGCTGCTGATGAAGACTACATCATGGAAGTTGTCAGCCCTATCTTTCCTGGTCTAGACGAAGACGAGGCTGCTCTGGCTTCGGATGAGAGCTCTCCTGAAAACGATGCGGACAGCACCACTGACCTGGAGAAAATCGTAAACGATGCGGCTCTGACACAGGACCTTTCTGCTGTAGAAGCTCGCCTCAAAGAGCTTGAAGAGAGTGCTCACGAACATGCAGAGGCTAAAGCTACAGAATCTCCTGTTAAAAGCGCTGATAGCGCAGGTGATGCAACGTCTGACGACGATGCAACATCCATCAAAGATGTTGCCGACACATTCTCAAGCTATCTTCGCAGCAGGCGTCGTGCGCTATTTAGGTTTGTACGCCGCTACAGCCTGCTTTCTGGCGTTCTTGCTCTCTTAAGTCTTGCTCTTTTATCTGCAGTTATCGTGTTCTTTATTCGCGTGAGCAATGTTCCTTCAACTGATACTGTTATTGCTGATGCGCGCACACGCGTTGAGGCACCAGCCTGGACTCCTGGTAAATATGATGCTGATGAGTCCTTAGTCCTTACGGGCATCGAAGTTGTTTCTCGCACCAGAAGTACTACGGCAATCTCTAGTGATGCCGCACAGTTTGGTGCGACAGGTTACGCCAACTCTGTAGTGCGCCTTACCTATACAGGTAATGCAATTGCTGCTACAAAGATGACCAAACTTGGATACGCAAATACCCAGGGATGGAACGCCATTGGTGACGAAGAATCACAATCTGTTACCTACCAGGCAACTTCGGGCGTTTCCACCACAAAAGTCCTTGACGCTATTGGCGATGTGCTAGCAAAACTTGATGAGAAAAATCCAAACGAAGCTATTTCTTATAGCTCGCAGTTCTCTGATGCAACCTTCACCGTTCTTGATGCGGGCTTTGACCGTGAACAGCAAACCTGCTGGGTGAGAATGTCGGGCGTTTCACCAACCTTCTTTGGTTCGCTCACCTGCGAAATTACCGCCTCGTTTACCTTTGATGCTTCTACGGGTACCTGGGCATTGGACACAGCCAACCCCTCGACAGGGCTTAAGTACGACTACAGCGGGCTCGTAGGAACGTGGAAGGGTACCTTTGTCAGCTGCGAAGCAAGCAGCGGAAGCCCTTGCTATGCCGGTCGAACCAATCCTTTAACGTTGACCGTATCGGCTGCAGGTTTTTCTCGTGATCAGCTAGTGCTTACGGCAACCGCAGGGGGTGTTGTGCACAACCATGGAGCACTCAACACCTCGTATCGTTGGTATCCCGGTGATATTGAGTTCAAAAACGCTTCTGTCTCTCTTGCAACTTCAGGAACTATCGGAGAACAAATCCAGGTTTCTGGAACGGTCGATGTAACCAATGCAAACCTGGATGCTCATTCTGCTTCTAGCACAGCTCTTGCTACGGCTCAAAAACCACAGTTGAAGGTCACGTTTGATATTGCCAACAGAAGCGTTGTGGCCCAGCTTATTTCCACCCACACGGAAAACGGTCAGACAGTCACCTTTACTGATACGTATCAGCTCTCCAAAGAGTAAAAATAATCCCGTCAGGCCAAGTCGTTCCTGACGGGATTTCTATCATCAAATTACGAGAAGTGCGAAAGCTTGTTACTAAGCCTCGTCTTCGTTTGTATCTGTGGCTTCTTCGTTGTTCTTCTCGCCCTTATTCATGCGGCTGCGAATAAGACCAACAACTGTTGGAATGATTGAAACGGCAACAATACCCACAATCAGCAGCTCAAAGTGCTCCTGAACTACAGGAATGCCGCCAAAGAAATAGCCGAGAAGCACAAACATCGTGGACCAGGTGAGGCCTCCCAAGATGTTATAGATGCCAAAGTTTCTCCAGTGCATACCGCCCATACCAGCAATAAAAGGAACGAACGTGCGGATAAAGGGGAAGAAGCGACCTAAGAAAATTGCAAGATGACCGTGCTTGTCTAGGAACTTCTGAGTCTTCTCAAGATGCTCTGGAGTAAGTGCCTTGACCTTTCCGGAAGCAATGATTTTTTGGCCGAAGAAGTGACCAATCATAAAGTTCATCTGATCGCCAAGAATTGCAGCAGCCCACGTAATAACAAGCAATAAAACAATATTAAAGCCGCCGTTATGTGCAAAAAATCCCGCTGCAAAAAGTAGAGAATCACCTGGTAAAAATGGGAAAAAGACTACGCCGGTCTCAATAAAAACAATCAGAAAAACAAAACCGTACGCAGCAAAAGGGCCTGTGGCAATCATTGAAGCAATAAATGCGCGAGGATCTCTAAGCAGTTCAATGATGTAGTTTACAAAACCCATCGCAGTCCAATCGTCGTGACAAATGTCGCGGCAAGCAAAGTCAACGCCTAAGAAAAGCGCATTGAGTGGGAACGGATGCCCGCGAGTGACCCCTTATGGCTGCTGTCTCCCGACCCTGACCAGGTTCGAGGTGTCACGTCATCCGCACCCGCTCAATGCGCTGTAGATACTCTACCCTATTAGAGTAATCTTTGCACAAGTCAAATGTCGCCTATACGTTTTTTGACGAATTTTTCTCAATTATTTCTATGATCTTCTCAACGTTCTTTTTTCCTCTTGAGATGCCCACATATAAAATTCCAGCTATCGGGACAGATATGACGAGAAGAACAATACCGCCCACAAGTGTAGTCGTTGCCATAGGGCTTGTAGAAAGACTTCCGTACACACTGAGATAAATGAGCCATATCCCAATTGCTATACCAGAATAGGCGGCTCTTTTATAAACACTCAGTGTTCCAAGAGCTTTTGATTGCATACGGGCTTCAACAACCAAAGGATTATCCTCATGTGAATGAGAAGCTGCTCCTACATATTTTTTCTTACTCATAAAAACTCTCAATCAAAAGTGGCATCGCCGTATGACGATGCCACTTTATTACGTTTGTCTTTTCTGCGCCAGACAGGATTTTGCGCAAAAAATTAGTAAGACAGACCTGGGTTGAAGACGCCAATAACAACGCCAACAAGTGCTACAACAACAAGAATAAGCATAACAACAGTTGGGCTGAGCTTCTTCTTAGTCATCAACCACCAGCAAAGGTATACAAACAGAAGGTTCAATACCTTAGGGAAGATGCCATTAAGTGTTGTCTGAATGTCAACACCAGCAATATTCAGAGAAGTAGTGACGTTAATCCATGTAGCAGCAACAGAGCCAATGACCATAGTACCAATCATAACAATGGAGCTACGGAGAGCCTCGGACTCAGGACCAACAAGTGCCTCAACAGCAGAAGAACCCAGGCTATAGCCCTGGTCGTAAGCAAACTTCATGCCGAAGTACATAATGAGGTTCCAGACCACAACATAGAACAGTGGGCCAAGAACGGAGCCGCCCTTAGAAAGGCCAAGTGCAATTCCAAGAAGAATTGGAATAAAGGTACCAACGATAATGGAGTCACCAAGACCAGCAAGAGGGCCCATAAGACCAGCGCGAAGACCATTGATGGTCTCATCGTCGATTGCCTCGCCGTTTGCGCGAGCCTCTTCAAGAGAAGCGGTCAAGCCAACAACCATAGAACCAATCTGTGGCTCGGTATTAAAGAAGGTTGTATAGGTAGAAAGTGCCTCAACCTTTTGGTCATCAGTATCGTAAAGCTCGTCAACGATTGGAAGCATGGATGCAAGGTAACCAAATGTCTGCATGTGCTCCTGAGAGAAGCAGGTAAGATTGCCGTAAATCCAGCTCAAGAAAGACTTATTACGTGCTTTCTGAGAAATGGTTTTCTTTTCAGCCATGATTAAATATCCTCCTCTTCTTCATCGTCTGCACTTACATTGCCTGATGCTGCAGCAGCCAAACGAACATTCTTTGCCTGCTGAAGCTGATAGTTAAGAACAGCAAAGAAGACTGCTACGACTGCAGAGACAATGAGGTTCAGGCCAAGTGCGCCAGCAAGGATAAAGCCAAAGGCAAAAGTTACCCAATCAAGAGGCTTAGTAATAACCTGCTTGCACAAAATTGCAACACCAACGGTAGGAAGAAGGGTACCAACGGTGAAGAGGGTCATCATTGGAATGCCGTTCATAGGGAGGTATTCCTTCATGATGCCAACCATGCTCTCGCCAGCCATGCAAATGAAGAATGTTGGAATGAACGAGAAAAGAATGTGAGAAACCCAAGGGAATACAAAGTCAACCATTGGAATGGTCTTCTTAATACGACCCCACTCTTTACTCTCCATTGCACGCCAACCAATACCCTGCCATACAAGGTTCATGGTAGCGGTGCCGTAGAACAAGACGGTACCAAGAGTACCAACAGCTGCACCAATAGCAGCTGCCTGAGATGCAGCCTCAACAGAGCTTGGATCAAGACCATAAGCCTTGATTGCAAGAATTGCTAGAGGAATACCAATGTAGGAAACAGCACGAACGTCAGCGGAAACAGTTCCACCAGGTGTTACGAGTGCAATGTAGACCAACTGGATTGCTGCACCAACAATGATGCCAGTCTGGACGTCGCCAAGAATGACACCAACGACAAGACCTGCAACAAGTGGACGACCGAGGGTATAGTTACCTACGGTAGTGCCACCCATGCCAGGTAGTGACGCAAGGCATGCAAACAAACCCAAAAGGGCAGCTTGAAACGCATTAATTGCCATAAAAATCGCCTTCCGAATACTACTTTACGTCAAACTTCTCACGGAATTTAGGCCACTCACCAATTGCCTTTTCTTTAAGAAGAGCAAATTGAACGGTATAACCAGCTTTGGTTATATCCTCAAATGCCTGTCCCTCTTCTTGAGTAAAGGACTGGTTGTTGCCCAGCTTTACCGCACCAGGACGATCATTACCAGGACCGATAATGACAGTGTTAATTCCTGGCTTAAAACCAAAGTCAACAAGAATTTTCTTCATGTCAACTGGGTTTTTAGTAATAAGGAAATAACGAGAATCGCTGTCAAGAACCTTCTGAGCGCTCTCTTTGAAATGATCAAATGTCCAAACAAAAACCTTCTTGTCAGGTGCTGCTGACTTGTAAGCGGACTTGAGAACAGGATTTGATGCAGCTGCATCATTTACTGCAATGATTCCGTCACAAGGAACCTCAAGGGCCCAGCGGGTGACTGTCTGACCATGAATCATGCGGTCATCAACACGAACAAATGAAATCATGTTTTCTCCTAACATATTTCTTACGCAAGTAGCTACGATCACTTGCAGTAATTACTAAAGGTCTTCCTCGTCATCGTCTTCAAGAGCTAGGACGATCTGATTAACGCCATTTTTGCCTTCGTTCAGGACTGATGACACAAGAGCTTCGCCACTTAGGCCATCATCGATTGCCATCAAAGCACCAATTGCCATGGGAAGATTGGCGCCACTAAAAGCTACGGTATGAGAAAGCAGGCCTTTTTTGGCGAGAAGATCAAGCGCATTAGTAAGTGGAGATCCACCGATAATGTCACCAAGAACGACAACCTCGTCATCAGCAGTAAGTGGCTCAAGAATTTTTGACAAATTCTCTCTATATTCAGCTGCTCCCACGCCATCTTCCATGCTGTAGCTCAAGATGTTTTCTCTGGGTCCCATCAGCATGTCCATTACGCTATGCAGACCTGGTGCAAACGTTCCATGACTTACGAGCAAAAGGTACTTCATTACTGCTCCATTCCAGACATCACCACTGTGGCTGTACTTCGCCTGTATTAACAGCCGTACTACGCCAATACAAAATTTCCAGCCTGTTATGTAAATTGCTATGCATCAAAACTTACATTCCAAGCCACGTGTCACTTGCCTAGCCGTTATAACACAAAGGTATACATGCGCTATTGGCATTCGCAAATTTTTAATATTCTTGATGTATTATTTTTTTAAATTTTATTTAAATAATTCAATTGATTCAGTTTCATTTAGATGAACAGGCGTTCTAACAGCATAAATAAATATGCAGAAATTTTTTGCATATATGAACATAAAAGTAGCAATATTGCATATATTAGATAAAGAAATGTCCGCTCAGCACTCCTCGAAATACATTTCTAAAAGTAAGAAAGAAGGCCATACAAGATGACCTTCTTAACATGAAATAAAAAAATAATTTTATGTTATGTAACGTGTTATGTTCTGTTTCTGCGATAGAAATCAACAAGAGACTGAGTGGAAGCGTCTTGTTTTGCTAGTTCTTCGTCGTTATGAATTGCAGGGAAAATCTGCTTTGCAAGCTGTTTACCAAGCTCTACGCCCCACTGATCAAAGGAATCAATGCCCCACACAACACCTTCAACAAAGGTAATGTGCTCGTAGAGTGCAATAAGCGTACCAATAGCACGAGGATTAAGCTCTTTACCAAAGATAGAAGTAGTTGGCCTATTTCCTTCAAAGACGCGTGCAGAAACCATCCACTCTGGTGTTCCCTCAGCACGGACCTCATCAGCAGTCTTACCAAAAGCAAGCGCTTTAGTCTGCGCAAAGAAATTGGAGAGGAAGAGTTCATGGACGTCTAGGTCTGCATCTTTGGTGGCAAAGGCAGTATTTACAAACGCAATAAAGTCAGCAGGAATAATCTGGGTTCCCTGATGGATAAGCTGGTAGAACGCATGTTGACCATTAGTTCCAGCCTCTCCCCAGAAGATTTCGCCTGTCTTTGAAGTAACCGCCGTACCATCCCAACGAGTAGACTTGCCGTTGGATTCCATGGTGAGCTGCTGGAGATATGCAGGGAATCTATGCAGGTACTGGCTATATGGAAGAACGGCATGAGATGCTGCGCCAAAGAAATTAACGTACCAAACGTTTAAGAGACCCATGAGAGCAACAACATTTTGTCTCAATGGAGTGTTCTTGAAGTATTCATCAACTGCATTAAAGCCACTGAGGAATTCTGCAAAGCGCTGTGGACCAAAAACAATAGCCAGCACAAGGCCAACTGCAGAATCAACCGAATAACGGCCGCCAACCCAGTTCCAGAAACCAAAGGCATTCTCTGGGTCAATGCCAAAGTCTTCTACCAGATCAAGTGCAGTGGAGACAGCAACAAAATGCTTGCGAATAGCTTCTGCGTTCTGAGCGTCTGAACCATCAATAACGCCCTGCTCAGCCAGCTTTTCCAAAAGCCATGTGCGAGCACAACGAGCATTAGTAAGTGTCTCAAGCGTAGTAAAGGTCTTGGAAACAATAACGAAAAGTGTTGTTTCTGGATCAAGATCATCGGTTTTCTCGCCCAGGTCAACAGGGTCAATGTTGGAGACAAAGCGAGCAGTAATACCGGCGTCTGCAAAAGGCTTTAGGGCCTCGTAAACCATAACAGGACCAAGGTCAGAACCACCAATACCAATACTTACAACAGTCTTGATAGGCTTGCCAGAAACACCCTTCCACTCTCCCGAGCGAACTCGGTCACAGAAGGCATACATCTTGTTCAAAGTCTGGTGAACGTCAGCGACAACGTCTTGTCCATCGACAATAAGCGTGCCGGCCTCAGCTGCGGGACGACGAAGCGCTGTGTGGAGAACCGCTCGATTCTCAGTAGTATTAATGTGCTCGCCGGCATACATAGCGTCTCTACGCTCTTCAAGTTTGACCTCTTCTGCAAGGTCACACAGAAGGTCAAGCGTCTCTTGCGTGGCAAGGTTTTTGGAAAGATCAATCAAGAACTGATCAAGCTCAAACGTAAGATTCTGGACACGCTGAGGGTCTTCTGCAAACCAGTTCTTCAGCGTAGCTTTTGTATCTCTTAAGCTGGCGTAATGCCCTGCAAGGGCGTGCCAAGCCTTAGTTTGTGTTGCGTCAGTAGGCAAAATATGTGGTGCTGTAGGTGATGCCATACCAGTCTCCTTCTTTTGACTATCTTAAGGATAATCTGCTCAACGCTCATGAAACGCCACAATGTCGTTTTTCGTAAAAAATACGACAAATCGTTACTAATAGGGTTCCCCCAAAGGTGGGACTTGTTTAAGAGCCGCCCAGCGTAACTGCTTCTGACGAGGGTCCTCGAGCGCTCCGGCAAAGTTATCAAGATTTACCATGCGCATTCCACACACACGAACAAGAACACGGGGCGAGAAGTTCTTCTCGGCGTCAGTTGTAAGCTGACCAAGCTCATCTGCGTATGCCTCACGCACTGATGTAACTGCTGCGTCATTTACCATGAGCACTGTGTCTGGGCTAAAAGCACTTATCGCCTGTCTGACAAGCTGGGGATTTATAGGATCTCCTGTTTTTGTGGTGGTAAGCAAGGTGGCCCATGCCTCAGGCGCATAGCCTAAATGCTCTAAAGAAGCTTTAAGTGCAGAGAGTTCTGCCTCTTCAAAGTCTTCCTGCCCTTTTACTAACAAAACCGATGCAAAAGCATTGCCTGCCATACACACCCCCTGAGCAGCAAAATCTCCAAACTCATGCGTTGTTTTTGCCATGTAGGCTTCTTTTCGCATAGATCTTTCGCTTGGCATGCGCACCTCTTTCTTATATGCCAACTATGCACGTAATTCACAATTTGAGCAAGTCTACAAAGTTATGTGTATACACTTTTCTAATTTGGGGATAAGTTTGCTAGCAATAAAAAGTTAATGGCTTTATAGCCGTATGTAACTGGAGGTTCACTATGGCACAGCAGCTTACTACTGCAGAGTTCGATTCTGTCCTTGCTAACGCAGACAAGCCTGTCCTCGTTGATTTCTGGGCATCCTGGTGTGGTCCTTGCCGCGCTCTTGGCCCAGTCGTTGAGGAAGTTGGCAATGAGATGGCAGACAAGCTTGACGTCTACAAGGTAAACGTTGATGACGAGGCTGATCTTGCAACTCGTTTCCGCATCGTTTCTATCCCAACCCTCATCCTCTTCAAGAACGGTGAGCCTGTTCACACCATGGTTGGCAACCTTCCTAAGGCTGACCTCGTTTCTGAGCTCAACGCTAACCTGTAAGTTCTTGTGTGCCACGCGGCTGCGCTGGCTTATCATTGAACTAAGCGGCGGTACGTCTATCGGCGTGCCGCCTTTTTGTTACAAGGAGAACTAATGGCCGATAAAAGCCTTGATGCCCAACAGACAGGACTTTTAAAAGGAGTTCGTAAGCGCCTCTTTCTACAGCGTCTACGTTCTAGCCTTTCTACCATCATTCTGCTTGTCTCTTCAGTAATTTTTATTTTTCTGCTGATTGACGTTTCTGAAGGTGACGTCATCGGCATTGATCACTTTGCCTACAGGCTCTTTGTTGTCCACCTGAGAACTCCCCTTCTCACTGAGATAATGGAAGGGTTCTCTGGACTTGCAAGCCCCGTCACCGTTATTGTCATGCTTATTGTGGTTGCTGCTTTTGCACCAGGGCCAAGTGTCGGCAGGCTTGCCTTTATTAATCTGGGTGGCGTTGTTGTTGTAGACCTTATCTTTAAGGCGATTGTCCAACGTCCACGCCCGGATGGCTTTAGACTGGTTGTTGAAACTGGCTACAGCTTCCCGTCGGGCCACTCGATGTTCTCGATGGCTTTTTATGGCCTGCTTATTTGGCTTGTCTGGCATTACGAGAAAGACAAGCTACAACGTTGGCTTTGGTGTGGCCTGTTCTCTGGCGTCATCATTATGATTGGCATCAGTAGAATTTATCTGGGCGTCCACTATGCTACCGACGTCATTGGTGGTTTCTCGCTTGCCCTTGTATGGCTAGTGCTTTTTACCAAGCTGATGATTCCATCTCTTATTTACAAGAAGAAAGTACCTCAAGCGAAGACAGACTAATAATCTCTGCGCTGACTACCTGGGCTGTTTCTTCATCAACAATAATGCGTCCCATAGTTGCGCCCTCGCGACCACGCGGGTAGGTAGGGCTTCCTGGATTCATTACCAGCGTATTGGTCCACTCGTCACGCTGTACAAAAGGCTTATGCGTGTGACCGCAGATAGCAATATTGCATTTGACCAGGTCAAGCCTCTCGCGATAATGACATACCTGCCACTTGAGACCAGCTGCAAAGAAAATAATCTTTTTCTTTACCATGGGACCATAGTTGTAGCAGAAGTCATTATTGCCCAGACAAAGCTTAACGGGAGCAATCTTCTGCAGTGTCTGATAATCGGCGTTAGAGGTAATATCTCCTGCATGCACAATGTAGTTGGCACCTTGCAGAGCTTCAAGCAACTCAGATGACAAATACCCATGCGTATCTGAAATTACGTCAAACCTTACCAGTGCCATACCAAACTCCTACGTGCTTTTAGCTGCTGGCGAGAAACCCTTCGAGCTTCTACAGTCCCAGTGCTCGCTTGAGTGCAACCACACGACGGCGTGAAACCGAAATGTGACGCTCCTCAAATCCCTGAATAGTCAACTGTAGGATACCAGCAGAGATAACCTCAACATCGTCAACATACTCAAGATTCACGATAAAGCTACGATGAATGCGGAAGAATCCGTGTGGAGCAAGGCGCTCTTCAAGTTTTTGTAGTGAAATAGTAGACAAGAAGCGGTCGTCTTCTGTGTAGATGCAGGAGTAATCGTCTTTTGCCTCAATAAAGCGAATCTGATCAATAGGAACAAGAACCTTGCTTCCGCTCTTAATGACAGGAATACGCTCAATGGTTGCCATAGGAGACTGAGGGCGCAGGCGCTCCTCAACCTTATCAAGAGCCTGCTCAAGGCGCTCGGTCTCAACGGGCTTCATCAGATAATCTACCGCGTTAACGCCAAATGCATCCAGCGCGTACTCGCTATATGCGGTGACAAACACAATCTGTGGAGGATTTTTCAGCTTGTGAAGAGCCTCTGCAAGTTGCATTCCATTTGTCTTAGGCATAGAGATATCAAGGAACATGACCTCGACGCGAGACTCCATGAGTTTCTCGACAGCATCCCTTGCACTTGTGGCCTCAAAGATTTCCTCGAGACGGCCGGTCTCCTCAAGCAAGAACTTGAGCTCAGAACGGGCTGGAGCCTCGTCATCAACAATCATGGCACGCATGTCATTCACTCCCAACGGCCTAACGCAGCGTTAAGCAAAAACCGATACTACTATGCTGTTGCCTGCAGTGCCGCACCTGCAAGCTTGAGTGTCACGCATGTACCTTGACCTGGCTTAGACATGATTTCCATGCCAGAACCAACGGCGTAGAAGCGCTCAACTCGCTCAGCTACGTTCTTAATGGCAATGCCCGTGCCCCCATTTCTCCCCGAAGAATCCTGTGGGGTAGGACCTTGGCCATTAAGCAAGCGAGAAACAGTCTCTTCATCCATTCCAAGACCATCATCAGCAACAGATATAAGAATATCATCATCGTCGCGCGCGACGTGGATGTCAATATGGAGCGCGCCCTCATCTTTCATGGCGTGCCTCACGGCGTTCTCAACAATAGGCTGAATCAAAAAAGACGGAACCTGAACGTCTTCGCATCCCTCATCGACATGCTCAGACTCTTGAATACGTTCTTCTCCAAAACGCGCCTTCTCAATTGTCAAATACCTGCGCGTTTGTGTCAATTCCTGAGAAAGCGGAATGAGCGCACCTTGAGAGCTCTCAAGCGTACGGCGATAAAACACAGAAAACTCACGAAGCAAGTCGCGTGCCTTATTGGGGTTTGTACGCGTAAGGGATGCAATGGTATTAAGCGTATTGAACAAGAAATGCGGATTAATCTGTGCCTGCAAGGCTTTGACCTCAGCTCGAGCGGTTAACTCTGCCTGGCGATCAAGCTCATATGAGGAAAGCTGCGTGGAGAGAAGCTCGCCCAGTCCCTCAGCAATTGCCAACTGCGTACGATCAATTTCAATGCCACGACGATAGTAGAGCTTGATAGTGCCCACTGTGCGGTCCTGAACAATCAACGGAACAATGATGCCAAAGGAGCTGCCGCCATTGCCAAAGCCACCTCGTCTTTGCAATACTTGTTGGCGACTATCTACCGAGACAAACGTCTCCATGCGGCCGCTTTCTAGAACCTCAGTTGCAGGGCCAACCACTTTTGAACCAGGCATATGCGAGGTTGCAATGTCTCCCTCAAAGCCCAATACATATTCTGTATCTGTGATTGAAATAGCGGCTGCAGAAGTTTCTGGAAGCAATAGCGTGCAGATAGTTGGAGCTGTTTCTTGCGACAAGCCTCCGCGTAAGGTCTTGAGTGTCTTAGAGGCAACCTCAAGTGTGCGCTCAGTTGCCTGAGACCTGGCGTGCTCGTTACCAGGCTGGGTAGTGCCACCAAGAACAATGACCGTGGCAAGTCCTCCACCTGCAACAAGAGCGGCAAACAGGTTGTCTGCCATGACGCTCCAAGAAAGCAAGCCCAGCAATACACAGGCAAGAAGAATCAGGACTATCCTGGTTGATCTATGTATGTACTGAGCAAGTCTTTGCATGGCTGTCTAGTTCTCGACTGATTCTGCAGCAGAATCCTCAGAAGCAAGCTGCTGTGGCAAAGGCGAATGCTTAAGCGCACGAGCCAAAGGAGCTCCTAGTACATAGAGAACAACAGCCTCTCCGAGTCCTGTGGTGATAAAACCAAACAAGAACATAAGAGGATACGATCCATCAAGCTCAATGGTGGTAAATGGAATTGTGTAGAATCCCAATCCCTGAAGCAAAATAGGAAGATACGCGGACACAATAATGGCATTTGCAAGTACTGGACCCAGAAGTGCAAGCGGCACGTTCTTCCTGTTCTTCCAGGTAAACCATGCACCAAGAGCAGTTGCCAGAGATCCAAAGACTACATCGAGAAGTCCTAGAGCTCCGGTGCCTGAAATAACCATATTAGCAAGATTGGCAATGACGCAACCAAGTGTCAGTCCTGGGATTGCGTCGGCGGTAAAGAGTGCAATAACCACAACCGCCTCAGAAATGCGGAACTGCACAGGACCCCAAGCAAGACCACCCAAAAAAAGAAGAGCTGCAAGCGTAAGCGCTGCATAAAGAGCAGCAATAATACCAATTCGAGCAAGGCGCTGAGCGCGCTGTTTTGTTGCATAAGCTGAAGAAACCTGTGGCAAAACAATCCCCTTGTTAACTCTAAAAATTTAGTTCATGATACGACGAAACGCATATATGAGCAAATGAGCAGCGCAGACATACAATTAGTAATGCAGGTGCATTCCTGGATAGACCATCTCACGAGCATGCTTTTGATACGCTGCGACTGCCTCTTCTTCAAAAGCAAGAGGAGTGTCTTCCTCGCCTGCCATATCCAAAATCCAGCGTGTGAGATAAGGATTGAGCGGAAGCAGTGGACCAATAAGCCAGGTGGCAATAGCGTTCTTGCGACGGAAACCTTCCAGCTTGCTTTCTTTATTGATGCCAAAACCTACCTTATTTTTAAGGAAGTAGCAGTTAGAGTTATCTCCCTCGGTAAGCGTAAACTGCATCTTAAAGCCAACGACAACAAAAGGCTCTTTGCCATTGCCAGGATCAAACTCTCCCACCTGGACATCGTGGAAGCGCTGAGGCATATAGCGAGTGGTCGTGAACTTAAATAAGCCAAGACCCTTAACCTCAGAGCCGTCAGGATTAACGATTTTCTCGCCAAAAAGCTCTGAAGCGTTGCCCGCAAACAGCATAGGAACACCCTGATCAGCCAGCTCTGCAAGCCTGTCCTTGTAAGGCATAAGGCGAGAAATAATAAGCTCTTGCTGGGCTTCTGTCATGCCTCCCATGATGATTGCCGACGGCGTATGCTCCACAAAGTAAGGCGTTGCGGCGTGAGAGGTGTACACAAAGTTCTCTTTTGGAAGGCAGGCCTCCAGGTAGAGAGCGTTTCCGTTGTCTCCACCCTGATTGCCGTACTCTGGGTACAGGATCTCAATCTTAGTTGCTGGATTACTCATGGGAGGCCTCCATCTGTTTCAAGCGCTCAATGATACGGTTTCTGCTGATGTCAGCAATGCCACCGTTGTAGAGGCCGTGTGCATAGAAAACGTGCTGGCAAGCGTTAAGGTCAACCAGGTCAGCAGTCTCTTCAGGAGAGCTTGCCACAAAGGTTTTAGCTGGGTCAATGCCAGCAAGCCTCAACCTGAGCTGCAGGTCAAGCGATGTGTCTCCGTAAATAATGACCTGCTTAACGCTTGGATCTTGCAAGAACTCAAAGTCTGTCTGGTAGTACCAGCCAATATACTCTGTCTGGTCTTTTGCTTTTGCCATGTACGCATCAGCAATCATGATGATAATTGCTTTGTCACCTGGCTGTTTGCGAAGGATATCGATGGTGACTGAGGTTGCCGTGTCATTCTCGCCCTTAGAAGCCATGCTAATAAGACGACGACCGTTGTAGTCAATCTCGTTATACCTGGAGGAAGCAATGTTAACGCGCTGCAAAGATGCTGCGATAGTTGCAGGCGCAAGACCCATCTCACGTGCGGTTACGATGGCCACGAACAAGTTGTAAAGGTTGACGATAGAGTAGCTGTTGAGCTTGTACTCATATGTTGGTGCACCCTCGTGGCAGTGCTCCTTGACCACAAACTTGCCAGTCTCTGGCTCTACCGAGATAACCTCGTAATCAGGAGTTGGGTTGGTATAGCCGCACTCCTCGCAAGTTGCGTGGCCAAGATGCCTAAGGTGTGCATAATCCCACTTGAGCTTGCCTCCGCATTTGGGACAGGCGGTAAGATCTGAAACAATGCCCACTGGCTCTGCGGTGTCTTCTGCCAGCCTTGCGATGGAGTAATACGTACGATGAGTGCACTGAGGAGCAAGCCTGCAGCTAATCATGTCATCTGCGTTCAAGATCAGATGAGTTGAAGCAGGAATGCCCTTATCCATAACGTCAAACACGTAGTCTGGCGTTGCACTGCGAGAGAATGTATCGCGGAACAAATTGGTAACAGACAAAATATCAGGCTGCAGATACGGGAAAATGCGAGGTCCAGAGAGCTCGTCAAACTCCATAACTGCAAGCTTAGTCTTTGACGTGCCCTTCCATGTGGCGTTCTTTGCAAACGAGCTTGCAAAGCCGCTGGAAATATTGCCGCCAACGCGGTTGGTAACGGTCTGGTAGCCATTATCGGCGAGAAGATCGTTGAGCAGGTTATTGGTGGTTGTCTTGCCGTTTGTGCCGGTAATAAAGACAATCTGCTCTGGCTTAGCAATGTCTCCCAAAAATGCAGGATCAATGCCTTCAGCAATAAAGCCTGGCAGCGTTCCGCCCTCATGGTTGGTCAATTTAAGTGCTGCAAGTGTTGCTTTAGCAGCGAGAAAAGCTACAGGAAATAGTCTGCTCTTTTTTTGTGCCACAGTAACTCCCATCGTGAGCAAAGTCTCTCTAGTTTATCACCTCGCGAGAAGGGCTTGAAGAACACAGGGCTTCTCGCCAAAAATGTCGCATAAAAAAGCCGAGCCAGGATGTCCTGGCTCGGCTGAAGCTACGTGAAAGTAAGTTACCTTACTCCTCAGGCTGCTCCTTCTTCTCTGCAGCGTAAAGCTCGGAGAGGCGGACAAGGTGATCGTAGCGAGCCATTGCGGCTTCCTCGTTCTCCTTGAAGAGCTTCTCTGCGTGCTCTGGGAACTCGCGGGTGAGTCGGCTGTAACGAGCCTCGTTCATCAGGAACTCCTGGTAGCCACCCTTAGGAGCCTTGGAGTCAAGCGTGAACTTCTTACCTGCTGGTGCAGATGGGTTGAAGCGATAAAGGTTCCAGTAGCCAGTCTCGACTGCCTTCTTCATCTCCTCCTGTGCGTGAGCCATGCCGCCCTTGATGGAGTGCATCTCGCATGGGGAGTAACCGATGATGAGGGATGGTCCTGGATAAGCCTCTGCCTCAGCAATTGCCTTGAGAGTCTGCTGGAGGTTTGCGCCCATGGAGACCTGAGCAACATAGACGTAACCATAGGTCATAGCAATCTCAGCAAGGTTCTTCTGCTTGATGTCCTTACCAGCTGCAGCGAACTGTGCAACCTGGCCAAGACGGGAAGCCTTAGAGGACTGACCACCGGTGTTGGAGTAAACCTCAGTATCGAAGACAAAGACGTTGATGTCCTCGCCGGAAGCAAGAACGTGGTCAAGGCCACCGAAGCCGATGTCGTATGCCCAACCGTCGCCACCGAAGATCCAGAAGGACTTCTTGGTGAGGAAGCTCTTGTTAGCAAGGATTTCCTTAGCTGTTGCAAGATCAGACTTCTCAAGCTCAACTACGAAGGTCTTAGAAGCTTCCTTGGAGAGAGCTGCGTCGTTGACGGACTCAATCCATGCCTTAGCAGCATCCTTGAGGTCCTGAGATGCGCCATCCTCGTCGACAAGCTGCTGAGCAAGCTCGAGAAGACGCTTCTGCTGTGCCTGGTGACCAAGCATCAGACCCATACCGTGCTCTGCGTTGTCCTCGAAGAGGGAGTTGTTCCATGCTGGACCGTGACCATTTGCATCAGTAGTAAATGGTGAGCAGGAAGCTGGGTTACCCCAAATGGAGGAGCAACCAGTTGCGTTGGAGATGAACATACGATCGCCAAAGAGCTGAGTGACCAGGCGGCCGTAGCTGGTCTCAGCGCAGCCTGCGCAGGAACCGGAGAACTCAAGAAGAGGCTTCTTGAACTGAGATGCCTTGACGTTGTTAGCGACAAGCTCGGTCTTCTCGGAGACGTGGTTGACTGCGTAGTCAAAGATCTCCTGCT
>CAUUFE010000004.1:0-40986 GCA_963544415.1 uncultured Atopobium sp. | reverse complement strand
AAGGGGCATTTTTATGTCGAGAGGATCTCACTTTTGTGGGGTCCTCTTTTTTGGTTGAAAAATATTCGAAAATAGCATAAAAATTTTTACTAAAAATCCATATTTATTACGTATTATATATTTATTGTGTATCACAATTTTTACATAATTTTCTTAATTAAATACCGTTCACAGAAGATAATTTTTACCATTTAATGTTATCTTATTTTAACATTTGTGCATTTCTGTGTATATTTTGTTACTAATCTGTCATGAATCTGACCATATTTCACCTACCGTTCACCTAAACCTTCTCACTTTCTGACAAATTTGGCTTGATTATTTATCCCACACCAAATTTTGAGACGAGAAATGTTAGAGCGCATGTAGCGCTTGAGTGTTTGAACAGTAAGGAGAGGTTTTATGGAGTCAGAAAACAGAGAAACTGCTGGAACAGAGTCGCTGCTCGGTGGGTCTTCTCGCCATGTGATGGGTGACTATAGCAGGATAGTTCCACCTCAGCACTTCCTCAGAACAATGGAAAAGACCAATAGGCCGCTTGCGCTTTGTGCAGAGCCCTGCATGGGTAAGACCATGTTTTTGCGTGAGTTGGCGGATTATGCGCAGTCACACGGATGGACTGTGTACGAAATCTCTCTTTCCAGTTTGTCGGCTAAAGAAGCAACTCAGATTCTTACTAAGAAAAGCACATCTATCTGCAATGCTAAGAAATCAAAGGTGGTTAAAAGGTTAGTTCTTATTGATGATTTTCCTCCGTCTGACGAGTATTTTGTTTCTCGCCAGGTTAAATCAATTGCGCGCCTTCGCATGGCCGGCTGTCTTGTTGCGATTTCTTTATCTCCTGAAGCTCGTCAGTTAATCGACGAAGTCCCTAGCGTGTATGTTTTGGGAAAAAATGAGTTGCTCACGTTTATGCCTGGAATAGATAATTCTGAACAATCAATTTTGACTAATATGAGATTGACGCGCGGTATTCCAACGCTTGTTTATTCTTTGCCAGTTACATTTTGCGAGCATGGAGATGCGGATGTTCCAATTACGTATCTAACTAGTCTTGCTTGCGTTGCATCGTATATGCTCAGAAGCTCGCTAGGCATTGAGGAACTTAGGCTCAGGCTGGGCATGATGTTGCTCGGCGTTGGTTCTTTTGATGATTTAAGTCGTATATGCGGACAAGTTGATCTTGAGTATTTGGCCAAGATAGAGCAAGATGCGCCTTTCTTTGGCGTGCATGTAGAAACTAGACGTTTCTCGTGTATTCATGCTACAAGATTTGATGTGTTGAACTTTAATAAACAGGAGCTTGTGGCTCTAGCGAGTAAGCACGAAAAGTTAGTTCTGAAAGCTATAGCCCTGCTCATCGATAGAGAAGATTTCTCTAAGGCTGCATTTGTAAGCTCGCTGGTTAGAGAAGAGATTATCTGGGAAATTGTTCTTTCTCATGCAGCGGAATTTGTAGACGCTGGATATATTGAGCTGGTAGATAACGCACTTACTGCCACGCATTCTGACTGTACGCTCGATAACTCAAGTAAAAAAGCTGCTAAGGGAATGGTAGATTCGCTGTCTACTGCTAAGGGGCCGATGAATACTAAAGATGCTGATAGGGCATTCAAAAATCTCACTTCATTTAACGGATTTCTTAAGCAAACGGCATATATGACGTTACTGAAGTTGATTTTGCAAAAGCCTCTGCCACCCTTGAAGGAAGACCTTGAGCTGGGTCCACTAGAGAAGAAAATTGCTCTACATAAACGCGCAATTGATTTAGCTGTGCAAGGAAATTTTAAGTATGCCCTTCAGCTACTGCTTCTTGAGCAGCAGTATGAGAAAGCTGCATCAATAACCTCGTCAATTCAAACTGTTGACGTGGAATTGTTTTACGCATTGCTGGGTGTATATCAAAAAGAATTTGATACACGCACTTCTGGCGCGCTCTCCTTCTTACAAGAAGGTGAGGTCGGAGGCTTAAAGGGGTCTGTAGGACTACTTAAATGCGTTCGCTACCTTTTTGAAAAAAGCTCTTCTGTGGGAGACTTATACGATACCGAGCAGCTCATTAGCCAAGCAGAACTGCAGGGTAATCGTATGATTCAAGTGCCCGCGCTTCTTATTGGAGCTCTTCTCAGCCTCAGAAGCAGAGCATATCCCAAAGCACAGCTCCAGGCGAGAAGGGCGGTGCTGCTAAGTAGGGAATGGGATTCACTATATGTGGTGCAAGTCGGAAAGATTATTGAAGATATTGCGGGATTTTTCTTGGGCGTTAAACCTACGGAGAAAAGCCTTGAGGCAATTACCCATCCATCGCTAAAAGCTGCATGTAGAACAATATACAAAGCTCTCTTTAAGAGCGTAAACGGACATGCTCCCGTTTGGCTGGATGCGGTTGAGTATGGAGTTCCAGAAAATGCCATGTGGCTTGTGAGAGCGCTTCTGTCTGATGAGTCTGAGTTTCAGCAGTGCTTAGAACGAGAAATGCCAGAAGAATGGCTCCATTACTTACGTTCAAACGAGGGAAAACGAGACATAACAAAATGGAGAGCATTTAGACAAGGGGCAGGGGATTCTCGGACTGAAAACTCTGTAGTTAAGAGTTCGCGCGTAGAGAAAAAACAGAACGCTCATCCCGGGGTGTACATCGCTCTTCTCGGTAGATTTAGTTTGTCGGTTCAAGGAGAGGAGATTGCTGGCAGAAAAATTGCCTATCGATCGGCAAAGGCGCTGCTTGTGTATCTTGCGCTCGCTCATAATCACATGAGCTTTAGGTCGCAGATTGCGCAGCAGATTTGGCCGGAGGCTGATCAGGCACATTGGCAAGAGCGCCTGTATCAAGCAACTCGAGTTATTCGCAAGGAGGTCCAGGAGATTCAGACAGATTGTGAGCCTTTGGAAGCATCTCGGATTGAAAAGACACTTGGTTTTAATCCCCAGCAGGTGACCGTAGATATTGATATTTTTACGCGATTAGCAAAGAGTGTGGCGTCATCGAACAGCGATGAAGACATAGTGCATCTGGCTAAGCAGGCGGAAGAGCTGTACCAAGGGGATCTGTATCTTCCTGAGGACGAATGCTTTAGGTTTGCAGATCCCATTCGTGTTGCCCTAAGAGATCAATACATAGATACCATGGTAACGGCTTCGGCGGCTGCTTTGAGAATTGCCCACTATACGCTTGCGGTTCATTTTGCAGAGCTCGCCTACCTTGTTGATGATATGCGAGAGGACACACTTATGGCGCTCATTCAGGCACTGAGAAAATGTGGTCGAGCGCAGGATGCGCAGCATTACTACGATTTGTACGTGCAGAAATACGTTATGAAGCGTAGAAAAATGCCGTCTAAACAGCTCAGGATGATTGCAGGTGCAGAAAAGGGGAAAGAATCAATAGAAACTAGTGGTGGAGAAATAACGAAATTGGGATTTTACGATGCCATGTAGTGTGATTCAAGCAGTTAGACGGGGTATGATATATAAGTTGAATACTGTGTCTATCAACCGAAGATAGATGCCCGACGTCAAGGAAAAAGCTATGCCTAATTTCCTCTCTAAGATTCTGTCCTTTGGCGCTGACAAGGACCTCAAAGCATATCAGCGTATTGTCGAGAAGATCAATGCGCTTGAACCAACAATGCAGGAAATGAGCGATGAAGAGCTTCAAGCCCAGACCGAGAAGTTCAAGGCTCGTTATGCCGAAGGAGAAAGTCTAGACGATCTTCTCCCAGAGGCTTTTGCGACGGTACGTGAGGCGTCAGTAAGAACTATTGGTCAGCGTCACTTTGATGTCCAGCTCATCGGTGGTATCGCGCTGCATAAGGGCACTATCGCAGAGATGAAGACTGGCGAAGGTAAGACGCTTGTCTCCACTCTTGCTGGTTACCTTAACGCACTGAGCGGCGAAGGCGTTCACATCGTTACGGTCAATGACTACCTGGCTAAACGAGACAGTGAGTGGATGGGCACTATCTACAAGTTCTTGGGCATCAGTGTTGGCCTTCTGCAGAACGGCATGCGACTGAGCCTTAAAAAGCCTGCATATGAGGCAGATATTACCTACGGTACAAACTCAGAGTTTGGCTTTGACTACCTGCGCGACAACATGGTTACTCGCCCAGAGATGCGTGTTCAGCGTGGACATCACTACGCCATCGTCGACGAGGTTGACTCCATCCTTATCGATGAAGCTCGTACTCCTCTGATTATTTCTGGTGCTGGCACTAAATCCGCAGGTACCTATAAGGATTTTGCAAAGGCAGTTCGTGGATTAACTCCAGATGTTGACTTTGAGATGGATGAGGCAAAGCACACCATTGCAACAACAGAGATTGGTCTCGAGAAGGTCGAACGCGCTCTCAACATTGACGATATCTACAACGATGAGACTGGCCAGCTAGTCAATCATCTTCAGCAGGCGCTGAAGGCTGAGTATATGTTCCATCGTGACCAGCAGTACGTTGTCATTGATGGCGAAGTAAAGATTGTTGATGAGTTTACTGGTCGTATCATGGAAGGCCGTCGTTATTCTGAGGGTCTTCACCAGGCAATTGAGGCAAAAGAGAACGTTCAGGTACGTGAAGAAAACCAGACTTTGGCAACTATCACCCTCCAGAACTACTTCCTCATGTACGACAAGCTCTCTGGTATGACCGGTACTGCAATGACCGAGGACGCAGAGTTCCGTGAGGTTTATCACGTTCCTGTTCAGGTTATTCCACCTAACCGTCCAGTTAAGCGTGAAGACCTCGATGACCTGGTCTATCGTACTATTGACGCTAAGTTTGAAGCTGTCGTAAGAGACGTTGAAGAGCGTCATCAGAATGGTCAGCCAGTACTTGTTGGTACCGTTTCCATTGACAACTCTGAGCGTATTTCTCGCATTCTGTCTAAACGAGGCATTAAACATAACGTCCTGAACGCTAAGTTCCATGAGCGTGAGGCGCAGATTATTGCTCAGGCTGGTCGTGAGGGTGCAGTTACTATTGCAACCAACATGGCAGGTCGTGGTACCGATATTCTTTTGGGTGGTAACCCAGATGTCATGGCTGAAGATATCCTTCGTAACCAGGGAATTGAGCCAGCTGAGGCTACTCAGGAGCAAAAAGAAGCTGCACGCAAAGAAGCAAAGGAAATCTGCGCTACTGAGCGTGATGCAGTAACTGCTGCGGGTGGTTTGTGCGTTATTGGTACCGAGCGTCATGAGAGTCGTCGTATTGACAACCAGCTCCGTGGCCGTTCTGGTCGTCAGGGAGACCCTGGTCAGACCCAGTTCTACCTTTCCCTTGAAGATGATTTGATGCGCCGCTTTGGCGGCGATCGCATGGATGGCGTTGCAGCAATGATGCAGCGCTATGAGCTTCCTGATGACATGCCCATCAAGGCAAAGATTGTTACTAAGCTTGTTGAGGGCGCTCAGCGTAAGGTTGAGGAAGTCAACTTTGCAATGCGTAAGAACGTCCTTGATTATGATGACGTTATGAACAAGCAGCGCCAGGTTATTTATGCAGAGAGAAACAAGATTCTTGACGGCAAGGATCTTATGGACCTCATCGAGACAGTCACGGCTTCTACTACTCAGCGCATTTGCGAGGAGTTCTGCTACGGAGATGCTGACGAGTGGGATCTTGAGGGTCTTGAGAAGTGGCTCACTGAACTTACTGGTAAGACTGATCTTCCAGAGTTTACCGAGGACACCAAGTTTGAGCAGCTTGAAGAGGATGTCACCGCATTTGTCCAAAAAACCTTTGACGAGAAGACTCAGAAGCTTGGTGAAGAGGTCATGCGTGAGCTTGCTGCTCAGGTAATGCTTCGTGTCATTGACACTCGTTGGATGGCATACCTCCAGGAGATGGATTACCTAAAGACCGGTATTGGTCTTCGTGGTTTTGGTCAGCGCGATCCTCTGGTTGAGTATAAGACCGAGGCATACGAGGCATTTACGCTGCTGGTAAACACTATGTATGAGGACTTCCTCCGCACTATTCTTCGCCTTGAGTTGGTTAATCGTCCACGTCAGAATACTGAGGCAGAGGCCTTCCAGAATGCTCACTATTCTGGTGGAGAAGAGACCGACGGCGATCAAAAAGTACTTAAGCAAGGCAAGAGCATGCTTAAGAATGCTGCAGCTATTGGAAAGAGTCCACAGGGAACCGGCGCCAGCCAGTCTTCTGTATCAACCTACCGTAAGTCTGACGATCCAAATCCTTACGTCAACGTTGGTCGCAATGACCCTTGCCCATGTGGAAGTGGCAAAAAGTTTAAGAACTGCCACGGCCGAAATAGGTAAGAATGGCTGATACAGAGGTTGTTTCGCTCCAAGCTTTAGCGGAGCGTCTCTCTGAGGTGGAAGGATATCTTCACCTCACCGAGAAGCGTCAGCAAATTTCAGAACTTGAGGCAGAAAGTGCTCGTCCTAATTTTTGGGACGACGCTGAAGCTGCGCAAAAAATAATGACTCAACTAGCATCACTTCGCGATGATGTTGCTGGTATTGATAGAGCTAAAGAGAAACTCGGCGATGCTGAGGCCGCTTTTGAGCTTGGAACAGAGCTTGGAGACCAAGCATCACTCGACGAATCTCAAGCGCTTGCGGCATCTCTTGAAAAAGACTTGTCGGAGCTTGAGCTTTCAAGCTGGTTTACTGATGAACTTGATCATGGTGATGCAATTGTTACTATTAAGCCTGGTCAGGGTGGTCTTGAGTCTCAAGACTGGTGCGAGATGCTTTTTCGCATGTATCTCAAATATTGCGATCGTCGTGGTTGGAAAGTTGATATCAACGACGCCCCTGTTGCGGAGGTTATTGGTCTTGACCGCGCAACCTTTACGGTAAGTGGCAAAAATGCTTATGGCATGCTTCGTGCAGAACAGGGCGTGCATCGTCTGGTAAGAATTTCTCCTACTGACGATAAGAAACGCAGGCAGACGTCATTTGCTGGTGTAGAAGTTTTACCTGTTCTTCCTGAAGATATTGAAGTTGCTATTGATCCTAATGACCTGCGCATTGATGTCTATCATGCATCTGGTCCAGGAGGTCAGGGAGTTAACACTACAGACTCGGCAGTTCGTATTACACATATTCCAACAGGAACGGTAGTAACCTGCCAAAACGAACGCAGCCAGCTTCAGAACAAAGCTGCAGCAATGAATATCTTGCGCAGTCGTTTGTATGAGATTGAAAAGGAGAAACGCGAAGCTGAGCTGGATGAGCTTCGCGGTCCAAAGAGAGAAATCTCGTTTGGCAATCAAATTAGGAGTTATGTTCTTTATCCTTATCAGCTCATTAAGGACTTAAGAACAGGTGCAGAAACAGGAAACGTAGAGTCCGTTCTTTCAGACGGCGATCTTGATCAGTTCATCATTGCGTACCATCGCTGGGTTGTTGGCGGAAAGGATTAGTGTGCAAAAATCTACTTGGCAAAAGACCTTTAAAGATTCGTTCTTTATCGTCCTTGGCTGTGCAATTTTTGCAGTTGGCCTTGATGTATTTGAAGTTCCTAACGGACTCGCCGCTGGTGGTATTACTGGTTTTGCAACGGTAATTAGAGCTGTTGCATTACCTTTTGGATTTGATTTGCCTGTTGGCATGCAAACAATCGCCATGAATATCATTTTGATGGCTTTTGTTGCAAGAAGTGGAAATAGAAAATATTTGCTCAAGAGCGTCGTAGGCTTCTTGATTTCCAGTATTTTTGTCGATTTATTTGCACCGTTTTTACCAGTTCTTGGCGCCAATGATCTTATGCTTGCTGCTCTATGGGGCAGTATTATCTGCGGTTTTGGCCTTGGCCTTGTATTTAGGGCGGGCGGAAATACCGGCGGTACAGATATCATTGCTCAGGCGGTTTCCAAGCGTTTTTCTATTCCGTCAGGCACCGCAATCATCATCGTTGATATTGTCATTATTATTGCGGCTATTCCGGTCTTCTCGCTAGAAAACGGTCTGTATTCTGCTCTGGCAATCTTTGTTACAGGAAAAATGATTGACTTTGTCATCGACGGACCAAGATCCGAGCGTTGCGTTTATATTATTTCTTCTGAGCACGATGCCATCGCTCACGAGATTCTTTATAACCTAAATCGTGGCTGTACGGAGCTTCAGGCACGCGGACTGTGGAGCGGTGCGCACAAGCCTGTTTTGATGTGCGTTCTTGGTCGTACGGAGGTTGTTCAGCTGAAAGTTATCGTTTCCGAGATTGACTCCGATGCACTGGTATTTGTTTCAGAGGTCCACGAGGCAATCGGCGAAGGCTTTAAGTCATTTGAGGCTTTGGAAAGCTAATCGCTGCTAACCGCTATTTGGCCAGCAAGCTGCTCGACAGATGGTCCTGTTGAACTTCGGTGGGTGCGTGTGGCTGGATGTGATTACACGTAAAAATTTACGATGTAAAAAGGCGGCCTGTGCAAGGCCGCCTTTTTGCGTTCGCTTAAGAAATAATAAAGCGCAAGTCTTACTTAGCAGGAAGAATAGAAGGAGTGACGCAGACAACATCCTTAAGTCCTGCGGCTTTGAGCTCTTTGATCTGCTCGTCAGTTGCACCTGTATCAGTAATGAGCAGGTCAATGTCTTCTGCAGAACCAAATTGGAAGTTAGAAGTGGTACCCAGCTTAGAAGAATCTGCGACAACATAGTGCTTTCTAGAGCGCTTGAGCATCTGAGTGTTAATTGCTGGCTCAGGAGCTGTTGCAGAAGTAAGACCAAATTCTCCCGAGAAACCCGTGCAGCCCAAGAAGCATTTAGCAGCAGTAATGTGCTGGATGCACTCAAGAGCGGTATCACCAGTCATGGAAGCGCGTGGAGGACGGATGTCACCACCAGTAAGGATGATAGAAAGATCGTGGATGTTCTCAAGCAACAGCGCCTTGCCGTTGTTAGTAACAACAGTTACGTCGTGAGCATCAATCCACTCAAGCATCTCAAGAGCAACGGAGCTGGTGTTGATGAAGATGCAATCACCATCCTCAACGTAGCGAGCGGCCTCGCGGGCAATTGCTTTGTTAGAGCGAATCTGCCTTGAGCCAGAAGGACGACCATAAGGATTAATCAGGGTAGCAATACCATACTGACGAGTCAGGATGCCGCGCTTCTCAAGAAAATCCAGGTCACGCCTGATAGTCAAAGAAGAAACTTCAAAATGATCAGCAAGCTCTAAAACACTTGCCTGTCCTTCTTTTTCTAGCAGCTCAGTAATTGCCTCGCGACGCGAATCTACGTAAGCCTTACTCCTTTTCATAAATACCCTCCCTTTATGAGCAACATTTTTTCTTTGAATGTTCATTCATCAATAAAATAGAACATCAGAAGAAGCATATCAAGATATTTCGGAAAATAATAGTGTGAATATATATGAATGTTTTAGATTATAAAAAATTTAACATATAAATTTTACATGGGATAATAGAAGGCGCTTCAATTACGTTCATAAAAACATGAACATTTGTATAGCTACATGAACAAAAGATGCGCTGAAAAAATATGAACAACTTTGATTACTGCTTTAGTAAAATTGATTGAAGTTAAGAACGTTTCGTGGCATATTATCAAGTTATTAAGACTTGTCATGAGGCGGCTTTGAGCCAATGTGTCTCATAAAGAGAAAGGCAAGGTAGTGCTGTGTTAAGTGATCTCCTTACCGAAGATCTGGTGCAGCTCAATGTTGTAGCTTCTAATTGGGAAGATGCAATTAGAAAATCTGCACAACCACTCGTTGATAACAAAAAAGTAACTGAGGGCTATGTTGATGACATCATTAAAGGTGTCAACGAACTCGGCCCTTATATTGTTATTACCGAGCATGTTGCTCTTCCTCACGCACGTCCTGAGTCCGGCGCACTTGAGCCTGCAGTAGGCATTACCGTGCTTAAGGATTCCGTTGAGTTTGGCAGCAAAGACAACGATCCAGTTAAGTTTCTTTTCCCACTTGCAACAAAAGATAGTGAAGGCCACCTTAGTGCCCTTCAGTCTCTTGTTGAATTGCTGAGCGATCCAGATTTCTTTGCTCAGCTTGAAAAAGCTCAGTCACCAAAAGATGTTGTGGACCTTGTCCACACAAAGGAAGGTAGGTTGTAATGGCTGATAAGAAGTTCCACGCACTGGTTTGCTGCCGTGCAGGTATGGGTTCTTCCATGATGCTCAAGATCAAGATTGACCAGGTCATCAAAGAGAATGATCTTCCAATCGAGACTGAGCACGGTAATCTGGATTCCCTGATTGGTTTCAATGGCGATCTTGTCATCACCATGCCTGACCTCACCGACGAGCTCAACGCTGACGATCGCGTTCCTTCTGCAGTTGGTATTACCAACATTGTCGACAAGGCAGAGATGAAGGAAAAGCTCACCGCTTGGCTCGCAGAGAACAACGCATAAGCTCCCCTTTGTATCTTTTTGGCGGGAGCTTCTCGTCTTACGCAATATGAGTTGCCTTTGGCGAGAAGCTCTCGCCAAACCTTTGACAAGAGGTACTTGTCACTTGATTTAGAGAACTTATCTGAGTAGGTTCGTCGGTTTTTTGCTGAAAGGGATTACGCATACTCAATGCAATTCTCATGCAGCTCAGAGATACAGCCGTCATCATGGGCATTATTACTCTTGTCGGCCTCTTGCTGCAGAAGAAGTCCGCTGTGGGCGTCTTCTCCGGAACTGTGAAGACCATTATTGGCTTCATAATCTTCAACATTGGTTTTAGCGCTATGTCCGCTCAGGTCAACATCTTCAGCGACATGTTTAGTCGTGCATTCGCTGTTAAGGGCGTTGTAACCCAGGTTGAGGTCGCAACTGCTCTTGCACTGAATACCTATGGTACTGAGGTTGCTCTTGTAATGGTCCTTGGCTTCATCATGAACCTTGTGTTTGCCAAGATTACCCCATTCAAGTCCGTCTTCTTGACTGGTCAGCACTTCCTGTACTTCTCCTGCGTACTCGCACTGGTCTTCATTGCTCTTGGTCTCCCAATGTGGGTCACCATTGTTCTTGGCGGTGTCATTCTCGGCTTCTGCGGTACTGCACTACCTTCGTTGTGCCAGCCATTCGTAAACAAGCTTGTTGGTGGAGACTCCATCGCAATCGGCCACTTCAACTGCATCGGTTACGCATTCTCCGGTTACGTTGGAAAGGTCTTTGCTAAGAAGAACGAGGAGGACGGCGAGAAGGAAGCTAAGGAGCTCCCAGAGTTCTTCAAGCTCTTCAAGGACTTTGTCTTCTCCGTTGCTCTCTTCATGATTGTTCTGTTCTACGTTGTTACTATTGCATGCCTTGTCACCGGTCACTTTGGCGATACCCTTGCAAACAACAAGCCATTCACCAGCTACTTTGGTAACGATATGTGGTGGATTTGGCCTTTTCTTGCTGGTCTTCAGTTTGCTGCTGGTATGTCCGTTCTTGTTTACGGCGTCCGTCAGTTCATCGCTGAGATTACCGCTGCATTTGTCGGCATCTCCGAGAGGCTCATTCCAGATGCACGTCCTGCGGTTGACTGCCCTGCAATCTTCCCATTTGCACCAAACGCTGTCATCATCGGCTTCATTGGCTCCTTCCTTGGCGGCCTTGTTGCAATGGCACTTATGGTTGCATTCCAGAGTCCAACCATCATGATTCCTGCAGCAGGCATCTGTTTCTTCTCTGGTGGTACTTGTGGTGTTTGCGGTTACGCTTACGGTGGATGGCACGGTGCTCTTCTTGGCTCCTTCCTGGTTGGTATCTTCCTGACCGCTGGTCCTCTGATTCTCTATCCTGCATTTGCTCAGCTGGGAATTGCAGAGGCATCCTTCCCTAACGTTGACTACAACATCGTTGGTTCTATCATCTACGGCATCGGCATACTCTTTGGTCTTGCCTAAGCCTAGATTTCTGTAGTACCTACTCAGCTCTACGGTTTCTTAGGGCGCTCGTGGAAAGCCCGCGAGCGCCCTTTTAAAAGCTTCACAACAAGGAAAAAACATGGCAGACGAGAAGAACAACAAAAGTGTTACTGAGTCAGTGCTTGGCGATATGTTTGGCCTCAGCGTTGACAAACAGCCTGCTCCAGAGCTTCCCAAAGATCAGTTAGTTCTAGAAGTTCTTGAAGACAGAACTCGTTTGATGGTTCAGGGAATTCTGTACTTGCTTATGGCGTTTGCCGCTCTTGCTCTGACATTTTTCTTTTGGGTTTACGCTAATGTAAGTGGCAATATTTTGGGTCTTGTTGGCGTTATTGCAGGACTCACCATTACGTGGTTTGCTTCACGTGCCATGGGAAAGCGTTTTAGTCGTTTTGCCAGTGGTATTCATGTTATTGATTTTGGTCAGAAACACGTATTTATCTTTGCAAAATCCGACAAGAGAAAAGCACTTGTCGTTCCTTATACCAAGATTAAAAGCTACAAACTCATCCGACAGGGCAAGGCGCTGCGCCTACTTTTTGAAGGCGCTTGGGTAAGCCATCCTTCAGGATTTGAATTTGTAGACATCAACCGTCCTTTTATGGCCTCTACGCTTGGTGAAATTCAGGGGCAGATTGAGCAGCTTATGGCTCAACACAAGGTCAAAGAGACGCGTTAATTCATTGCGCAGTAAGTGTCTTTGAGCTTGGACTCACAGACAGATAAGGAGTTGTAATGGCAACTGAAAAAGAGCAGGTTCAGGAGTTTCTCTCCATTGTGGGAAAGTCGCTCCATCAGTATGTAGAGAGCATCGATTTTGACGCACTCTCCGCAGCTAAAAAGCTTATTTTAGACGCAGAGGCAAAGGGCGGCCGCCTGCACGTAACTGGTATTGGTAAGCCAGGTCACGTCTCTGGTTATGCTGCATCGCTCTTCTCGTCAACCGGAACTCCAACCTATGAGCTTCACGGCACCGAGTGCGTTCATGGATCTGCTGGTCAGACTCGTCCTGGCGACGTGGTTATTGCTATTTCCAACTCCGGTGAGACGGGCGAGCTCAAGGCCACAGTTACCTGCCTTAAGAACGTTGGCGTACACATTATTGCACTGACCGGAAATCCTAACTCTTGGCTGGCAAACGAGGCAGAGGTTGCTCTCATTGCAGGCGTTGAGCAGGAGGGCGATTCCATGAACAAGCCTCCACGCGCTTCTATCCTGGCAGAGATTATGGAGCTCCAGTGCCTCTCCATCCTGCTCCAGAACGAGTACGGCCTTAACCCAGAGCAGTACGTTAAGTGGCATCCCGGTGGAGCTCTTGGCGCGTCCATTCGCGAGGGCAAATAACCCCAGATAAACACTGCAATACGTACAGAGGAGGTTGCATGTCAACATTTAAGGGCGTTATTGTCCCTATGGTCACGCCGTTTAACCGCGACGAAGAACAGTCTATTAACTACGAAGCAGCTGAGCAGCTTCTAGAAAAGCTTATCTCCGAGGGCGCTGACGGTATCTTTACGTTTGGTTCTAACGGTGAGTTCCACGTTTGTAACCCTGACGAGAAGATCAAGTTCTCCAAGTTTATTATCGAGAAAACCGCAGGTCGCCTTCCTGTTTACGTAGGAACTGGCGCATGCTCAACAAAAGAAGCTCTCTACATGAGCCGTGAAGCAGAGGCAATTGGCGCCGATGCACTTTCCGTTATCAACCCTTACTTCCTGGGCATTTCTGACCAGCAGCTGGTTGAGTACTTCAAGACGGTTGCCGCAAGCGTCAAGATTCCTGTCCTTCTGTACAACATTCCTAAGGGAACCGGCAAAAACATCTCTAAAGAGGCTGTTGAGCAGCTGGTTACCATCGAGAATATCAAGGGTATTAAAGACAGTTCTGGCAATATTGATAACCTCAAGGATTACCTGGACGCTGCCGCCGGTCACGACGTTGACGTACTTGTAGGCTCTGACGGAAAGATTTCTGAGGCTCACGCTCTTGGAGCCCAGGGCACAATTGCAGGTACTGCAAACCTTATCACCAAGGTTGTTGTTGATCTTTGGAAGGCTCTTGAGGCAGGAAATGCAGAGGAGGCAGCTCGCCTGCAGGCAGAGATTGAGCCAATCCGCGACATCCTGCACCTTGGAAGCACGCCTCAGACCCTCAAGCGCTCTCTTGAGCTTGCTGGATATCCTGTTGGTCCTGCTCGTTTCCCTGTTACAGAGGTTGCAGAGGGTGTTGACGAGAAGATCTATGCAATGCTTGACCATTACGGAATTGCTCATAACTAAGTATTAAAAATGACGGGTTTCTCGCCAGCTCAATAGGGTAGTGCGAGATACGTTTACAAGGAGATGTTGTATATGAAGATGCAGAAAGCTGCTGTTTCTCAGGCACTAGTTGATACCTGTGCGTTTGCAGTTGTTCGCGTCCCAACGGTTGAGCGTGGTATTGAAATTGCTGAGGGCCTTGCAGAAGGTGGCGTTCATGCAATGGAGATCAGCTACACCCTGCCAAATGCAGGCGAGGTTATTGCTGCAATTAGAGAGCGTCTTGGTGACAAGATGATTGTTGGTGCAGGCACTGTTATGGAGCCAACAACCGCTCGTCTTGCTATTATGGCTGGCGCACAGTTCATTGTTGCTAACTGCGGCTCTGACGAGGTTGCTCGTATGTGCAACCTGTATCAGATTCCTTATGCACCTGGCTGCACTACTATGACTGAGGCAAATCATAGCCTTGAGATGGGCGCTGCCTTTATTAAGTGCTTCCCAATCTCTAACGTCTATGGTCCTGAGCTGGTCAACCTCTTCAAGACACCAACTCCTTGGATGCCTTTGATGGCTTCTGGTGGCATTAACCTTGATAACCTTGCTGAGTGGCTTGAGCGCGGCGTTGATTGCTGCGGCATGGGAAGCCTGCTTACCAAGGGTTCAAAAGAGGAGATTGCTGCTAACGCAGCCAAGGTTCGCGCCATCATTGATGAGACACGCGCAAAGATGCAGGCTGCATAACAGGTGCAGAACTAACTTGTAGGCGGCGTATAACTAACGCTCAACAGCGTTTTTCTCGCGATTTTTAGACCGTCTCTTCAGTAGAGAAGAGGCGGTTTTTCTGTGGATAGACTGCGTGACGTATAACATACCTGCACTTTTGGTAAAATAAACTCTGTATCTGTCTCTTCGGAGTAAGAAAAGGAGCAACTGTGGCTAATCATTTTCGCACTGATGAGCAACAGGAGTCCTCGTTTGATGACCGTTTTGGGGTAATTTCTCAGGATGATCTGAACCAGCTTGACCAGCAAGATGTTGTGGCTGATCAAGTTGAAACCCAGGACTTTTCTGCTGATGTGCCAGTGGCCCAGGCTGCTGAAACTGTAACAACTGTATCTGATCCATTTGCTTCTGGAGCAGAAGCTGTACACGTGGTAACTGCTGAGCAGCAAAATAACCCTGAGCAAGCGCCTCTTGATCGCGCAAAGTTCTTTGCTGATCTTGCCCAAGACGCACCTCAGGTTGAGCGCACTGGTACTCCTACCATCTCTTTTAAGGGTGCCTCGCTCGTGTATCCATCACAGCCAAATCGCCCAGCACTGGATAACATCAGCGCTGATATCTACCCAGGCGAGTTTGTCTTTGTAGTTGGACACTCTGGTTCCGGTAAGTCATCTCTCTTGCGCCTTATTACGCGCGAGCAGAAGGCAACTCACGGACAGGTTATTGTTGCTGGTCAGGATCTTACGCGTATGCGTAACTCCAAGGTTCCGTATCTGCGTCGCCAGATTGGTACCGTCTTCCAGGACTTTAAGCTTCTGCCCGATAAGACCGTCTATGAGAATGTTTCCTTTGCACTTGAGTGCATTGGCAAGCCTCGTTCTGTTATTAAGGTGCAGGTTCCTGAGGTTCTGCGTCTGGTAGGTCTTGGACAGAAGATGGACGCTTACCCAGATCAGCTTTCTGGCGGTGAGCAGCAGCGTGTTTCTGTTGCTCGTGCAATGGTTAACCGCCCACCACTGCTTATCTGCGATGAGCCTACGGGTAACTTGGACCCAGCAATTTCTCTGGGCATCATGAAACTTCTTGACCGCATTAACCGTGCGGGCACTACGGTTGTAATGGCAACACACGATCGCGAGATGGTTGACTCTATGCGCAAGCGCGTTATCGCACTTGAGGCTGGTCATATTGTCCGCGACCAGGAGAAGGGAGGCTATGGCTACTATGGGGCTCTCTAATTTTGGATACTCTCTGCGTGAGGCCGGAAGCCACTTTAGAAGGAACTGGTCTACCGCTCTTGGTGCAATCGTAACCATCTTCTTGTCGCTGTTTATCATCGGCCTGTTTATTCTTGGTTCCGCTCTTATCGAGAACATGGTAGGAAGTGTCGAGAATCGCGTTACTATCCAGGCATTTCTTTCTGATGATGCAGATCAGTCTGCAGTAACTGCTTTCCAGCAAGAGGTTCAGAGCTGGGATACGGTTGAGTCCGTAACCTATAAGAGCAAAGATCAGGCTCTTGAGGAGTACCGCACTACCATGAGCTACCGCAATGCTTCCGACGCGGTTTCTGCTCTTGATGGTCAGAATCCTATTCCTGCATCTCTTGTGATTAAGCTCAAGGATCCTAAGGATGTTCAAGACGTTGCCCAGCGCATTGCTTCTTCATCGTCTTTTGCAGCAATTGCTGATAATAAGAGCAATCCATCTGGCGATGTTCAGTATGGTCGTGAGACCGTTGAGCGCCTGTTCAGCGTAACAGCATACATTCGTATTGGCGCTATCGGCCTTGTTGGACTTCTGGTGTTTGTTGCCTTTGTCTTTATTAACAACACTATTCGCCTTGCTATTAACGCTCGTCGCCGTGAGATTGCAATCATGCGCCTGGTTGGTGCATCTAACGGCTTTATTCGCGGACCATTCCTTATGGAAGGCGTGCTTGAGGCACTTATCGGTGCTCTTCTCGCCATTGCTGTTCTGGTTGTTGGAGCCCACATGCTTCTTCCTGTTATGGCAGAAAGCATGACCTTCTTGACCTTTGCTATTCCAACAACGGTCATGCTGGGCATGAGTGGCCTTCTGCTGCTCCTTGGATTGCTACTGGGACTCTTTGGTTCTGCTATTGCTATGGGTCGCTACCTGAAGGCATAGCAACTAGGCAACCTGGTGCTTCAATTGTCAAAGCGAAGTATCAATTAAGAAAGTTTTTTGCATAAAGATTGTAAGGTAAGACCTCGTGAAAACCGTTCACGGGGTCTTTTTACGTTAAACGGTATTTACTAAATTGCAGGTAGAATGATATTTTTAAGGGTGAATTATTAGGCCACGTACTTGAATGGGGGCCAAGTATGGAGACCAACCTGCATAAATTTCAGGCTTTTACTTCTGCGGCGTATCACAGTAGTTTTACAGTGGCGGCAGAGGAGCTGGGGTGCACTCAGTCGTCGATTAGCCGCATGGTGGCAAGTCTAGAAAAAGAGTGGGATGTCCGTCTGTTTAATAGGCATGGCGGATATGTAAGTCTGACTCCTGAGGGAAAGACGCTTCTGCCTGTTGCAGAAGAGGTGTGCCAAGCATACAGCAAGCTGAGCAATCAAGTGAATCGCGTTAGTGCCATTGAGATGGGCAATCTTATTATTGCAGCACCTTCAAGCTTTCTTTCTCGAGCACTGCCTGGCCATCTGAAAAAGTACATGACCGATCATCCAAATATCAAAGTTGAAGTTATCGAGTGCACCTATGGAGAAGCCCTGCGTCTTATTAGCAAGGGTAAGGTGGATATTAGTTTTACTATGACCCGCGCAACTGAACAGGGATTTACTTCAACTTTATTTGATCATGATGAGGTAATTGTTGTTTCTCAAAAGGGACATTACGAGAAAGACCTTGAGACAATTCCTGTTAAGCGTCTTATTGAAGAGCCCTTTATTGTTGATATTGAGACAGCGCCCCTGCTTCAGAAACAGCTCAAAAATGCACGCATGACGTTTGCGTCATCGGATTCGTTCACCATTATGTCCATGGTAGAGTCGGGTCTTGGTGTAAGTTTGCTGCCACTTGAGGCAACAAAAGGTACAAATTTTGATATTGATGTACATCATTTGGAAACTCCCGTACATCGTAATGTCTTTATTACACATCGTGTAAAAGGCGAGATGTCACGCACTACAGAAGAGTTTTTAAAGTATTTGAGTTAAAGATTGATACATAGTTGTGTACGTTAACTATTTGAAAATTGCATAACTGTTATTAGATTTTGGTAAAGATGTAAAAAGATTTAACTACCGCTCGCGGTTGTAGCTTTCACGCTTACGGGTTTATCTGACGCTCAGAGGGCGCTACTTCTTTTTTCAAATCGTCTCGGGTGCAAACATAGTCTCATCAAGTTCTTCGTCCGAGTAATTACGGGAAGGAGTGGGACATGGCAGAAAATGCCGAAGCACCTGAGATGCAAAAGTCGTTGAGTCTATTCAACTTCTTTACCATCGGATTTGGTGCGATCATTGGTACCGGATGGGTGCTCCTGGTAGGCGACTGGATGGTTCTTGGTGGAGGACCATTCCCCGCGATGATCGCATTTGCAATTGGCGCAATTTTCCTTGTACCAATTGGATGTGTTTTTGGCGAGCTCACTGCTGCTATTCCAATTTCTGGTGGCATCATTGAGTACGTCGACAGGACATTCGGTCGCCCAATGGGCTTCTTTACCGGCTGGATGCTCCTTCTGGGTAACGCTCCACTGTGCCCTTGGGAGGCAATTGCTATTTCCACGCTTCTCACCGACCGTTTTGGTGCATTCCCTGTTCTTTCTTGGCTGAGGTCCGTTAAGCTTTACACCATTCTTGGTGCAGATGTTTATCTGTGGCCAACAGTCATCGCTCTTTGCTTTGCTATCCTGGTCATCTTCCTTAACTTCAAGGGCGCTGGCGCAGCAGCTAAGCTTTCGAGCTTCCTGACCAAGGCTTTGCTGACTGGTATGATTCTTGCAATGGTCATCTCCTTTGCAACCGGTTCTCCAAGCAACGGCCTCCCACTCTTCTCCCAGGCAACTGAGGTTGCAGGTGGCGAGGGCACAAAGGCTACCAGCTTCTTTGGCGGCATCATTGCAGTACTTGTTATGACTCCATTCTTCTACGCTGGTTTTGACACCATTCCACAGCAGGCAGAAGAGGCTTCTGCTGACCTTGACTGGAAGAAGTTTGGCATCATTCCTGCACTTGCACTTATCGCTTCTGGTGTCTTCTATCTCATCTGCATCTATGCATTCGGAACTATGATTGACTGGCACGAGTTTGTTAAGTCTTCCGTTCCTGCACTTGCAGTTCTCGAGCGCATCAACCTGTTCTTCTACATTGCAATGCTCATTATTGCAACGCTTGGACCTCTGGGCCCAATGAACTCCTTCTTTGGTGCTTCTACTCGTCTGATGCTTGCTCTTGGTCGTAAGAAGATGCTCCCTGAGTCTTTCGCAAAGATCGACCCTAAGTCCGGCGCACCTCTGACCGCAAACATGTTCATGGCTGGCCTGACCCTTGTTGGTCCATTCCTTGGCCGCAACATGCTTGTTCCTCTGACCAACGTTGCTTCTCTCGGCTTCATCTTTGCATGCACCATGGCTGGCGTTGCCTGCCTGCGCCTGCGTCAGACTGAGCCAGACCTGCCTCGTCCTTACAAGGTTGCCGGTGGTATCGCAGGTATCATGGCTGCAATTCTTGCTGGTAGTATCATCATCGGCCTGATGGTTGTTCCTTTCAGCCCTGCAGCTCTGAAGCCAGTTGAGTGGATCATCACCATTTCTTGGATTGTCATTGGTATGGCCATCTTCATGATCTTTGGTCGTCAGTCCGAGAAGGCAGCAGCATAAGTTGCTTGCAAGCTCTAAAGGTTTCATCGGTACGTTGAACTAAGCACGTTATTTGTTTCTTTAGTTTGGATTTTTTGCGCCCAAAAAGGGTGGGCGCAAAAAGATAGTAGTTATCATTTACTAGAGGGGGAAAGAAATGAGTAAGATTGCTTTTGTAGGCGGAAAGCTCGTTGACGGCACTGGCGCCGCTCCTGTTGAGGATTCTCTTGTCCTCGTAGACGACAAGAAGATCGCTTATGCTGGTCCTCGCACTGAGGTTCCAGAGGGCTATGAGGTCCGTGACATCCAGGGCCGCACCATTATGCCAGGTCTTATCGATACTCACCTGCACTTCTCCGGCAACCTGACCGACAACGATAACGACTGGGTTATCGAGTCCGTTGCTCAGAAGCAGGCATGTGCAGTCAAGCAGTCCTGGGACGCTCTCTCCCACGGTCTTACCACCGTCTGCGAGATTGGCCGCAATGGTATCGCAATTCGTGACCTCGTTAACATGGGCGTCATGGAGGGACCACGTATCTTCGCTACCGGCCTTGGCTTCTGCCGCGTTGCTGGTCACGGTGACTGCCACCAGCTCCCACAGGAGATCTCCAAGAATGGTCACCCATGGGGCGACCAGGTAGACGGTCCTTGGGATCTTCGTAAGGCAGTTCGTCGTCGCCTTCGTGAGAACCCAGATGCAATCAAGATTTGGGCAACCGGTGGCGGCATTTGGCACTGGGACTCCGGTCGCGATCAGCACTACTGCTACGAGGAGATCAAGGCAGTTTGCGACGAGGCAGCAATGGTTGGCATTCCTGTTTGGTCACACTCTTACAACAGCTTCTCCGCAGCTTATGACTCCGTCCGTTGCGGCTGCGAGCAGATGATTCACGGCTTCGAGCTTGATGCAAAGACCATGGATCTTATGTGCGAGCAGGGCACCTTCTTTACTCCTACCATCGGCTTCCTGCCAACTTGGTACGGAACTTATCCACCAGAGTGGACTCCAGAGCTTGACGCATTCCCAGGCGACACCGTCGTTGAGAAGGGCCTCAACCGTACATACGAGAACCTCCGTGCTGCTAACGAGCGCGGCGTCACTCTCACCATCGGCTCCGACTCCTTCAGCTTCGTAACTCCTTACGGCTGGGTCACCATCGACGAGATGTATGACTTCGTTGAGAAGGCTGGCGTTACCGTTCTTGAGACCATCAAGGCTGCTACTCTTAACGGCGCAAAGATGGTTCACCACGAGGATGAGTTTGGCTCCCTCGAGGCTGGCAAGCTTGCTGACCTCCTGGTTGTCAAGGGCGACGTTGCTACCAACATCCGCGACCTTACCCCAGATAACATGGAAGTTATCATGAAGGAAGGCAGCGAGGTTATTCGCGGCACCTTCTAAGAGGTAAACCAATCCCTTCTGGAGCCCCTGTGCAGTCTCTGCATAGGGGCTCTTTTTGTGCGCAAAGATGGCGAGAAACCCGACGAGACTCCGATGCAAACCACGACGAGCGTTCCGACGGTAATCCGTCGAGGCGCTTAGCGAGATCCCTGGCACTTCTCGTCTTATCTGCGCCTCGTCTATCACAAGGCACTTTAGGGTACATATCAGAAGATTCATCAGGTCAGCGTAAAAGGTGCTGGCCTTTACCCACAGGAGGATTTTTGGCTAGAAAACGCGTACATAAAGGAAACCGTCGTCAGGGACGTGCAAAAGTCTCCAAGCGACCATCAGCGCTGCTTACAGGCACGCTGAGCCTTTCTCGCCCAGGAGTTGCTACCGTAAGCACCCCTGAGGGAACATATGCGCTGGCCAAGCACGGTATTCATGAGGCAATGCACGGAGATGAGGTCCAGGTTTCGCTGGTTTCGACCAAGGGAAAGACCCCTCTGGCAAACGTGCGTTTTGTGCTTACGCGAGCTACTCAGACGTTTTTGGGCATCTACCACGACGCTGGTCCACTTGGCGCTGTAGTACCGCTGGATAGTCGCATCCAGCGAGATTTCTTTGTGCTTCCAGAAGATCCTTCTGTTGGACGTCATTACGTTTTTGAAGGTGACGTGGTTGTTGCGCGCATCACGGAGTACCCAACGCGTAAAAGCGCTGCTGTGGTTACCATTGAGCGTCGCGTGGGCTCTGCCGAAGATCTGGACATGAACGTTGAGGCAACTATTGCTTCGTATGGTCTGGCAACAGAATTTCCTATTAAGGCGCTCAGACAGGCCGAGAAGATCTCCGTTGACGCAGATAAAGCGCTTGCGGAAGACGTCTCAAGACACGATTTGCGAGAAAATCTGTGTATCACCGTAGACCCTGCAGATGCTAAAGACTTTGATGATGCTGTTGGTGCGCGCAAGCTTGAAGACGGCGGCTTTGAGCTGTGGGTTCATATTGCAGACGTGGCTCACTATGTGAAATGGGATTCTCCCATTGATCTGGAAGCTCGCATGCGCACCTGCTCGGCATATTTAGTTGACCGCGTGTTGCCTATGCTTCCAGAGAAGCTCTGCAACGACGTTTGCTCTCTGCGACCAGCTGAAGACAGGCTGGCCATGTCGGTGAAGATGACTTTGAGCAGCTCAGGAAAGATTCTTGGCGCAACGGCTATGAATTCCGTTATCCGCTCACGAGCAAGACTTAGCTACGACCAGGTAGATAGCTATCTGCAAGGAGATGATGCGGCACTTGACTCGGCCGTTTCTGCAGAAGACACCGGCGCAATCAAAGAAATGATTGGCGTGCTCAATCAAATCCGTGCACTTCGAGAAGAAATTCGCGAGAAACGCGGCTCAGTAGATTTTGAGAGCGTGGAAACGCGCGTAGTGCTTGACGAGAATAACAAGCCAGTTGGAGTCTCGGTGCGAGAGCGCACTCAGGCAACGGGGCTTATTGAGGAAGCAATGCTCGCGGCTAATGAGAGTGTTGCGCACATGCTCAGTCAGCACGACCTTGAGTCAGCATATCGAGTGCATGAGCAGCCTTCGCCAGAGTCACTCAAGCTTGCGGTGACTCCGCTTGTAGCTATGGGAGCGCTTGAGCCAGACGTTGCGTCTCGTATTGCCCTTGGCGATCAGACTGCGTTGCAAGAAGCGCTGGAGTCAGTGCATGGCACACGTTATGCTCGCGTGGTAAATGCGCAGCTGCTCAGAGCCCAAAAACGAGCAATCTATCTGCCAACTAATCAAGGGCACTTTGCCCTGGGAGCAGACGCGTACTGTCATTTTACCTCACCAATTAGGCGCTATCCTGACGTGATAGTTCACCGCACGCTTAAGCGTTTGCTTCGTGGTCAGACGGCGTCTCGCGCAGAGCTGAGCGCGTTACCGGACATCTGTAGCACCTGCTCTGAGCAGGAGCGCAAGGCAGATGCAGCGGCTCGCGCTACGCAAAAGATTAAGCTGGCCGAGTACTATCAGAGCCGTCTGGGAGAAGAAACATGGGGAACCATTGACGGCTGCGAGCGCTTTGGTCTGTTCATTACGTTGGACGGCACCTACGCCGACGGTCTTCTCGCCGTGAGGGACTTGGGCCACGAATGGTATGTGTATGACCAGGAGACGCTGGCGCTAATAGGGGAATCAACAGGCAAAACGTATCGAATTGGCGGACGTGTGTGCGTGAAGATTTCTGGCGTAAATGTGGCTCGTGGTCAGATTGATTTGGCACTTGTGGAATAATAAGCAGGTAGATTACGTGCAGGTTTATAATGCGACCGCACATATAATTGCATGATTGATATTGAATGATAGGTGAGTAAGATGGCACTTTCGGCACTTTCAGATGAGCTGATGCGCGCTGAAGGCATGATGATGCAGGACCAGAACGAGGAGGCGCTTGAGCTGCTGCTTCGTTTGGCTGAAGACGCTGAGGAATATGTGGACCGCAACTGTCAAACCACAGATGAGGTTCAGTATTTTGCGTTCCCAACGCTGTTTGACCGTTTGGCATACAGGCGCGTGGAGAACGATCCTCGCAAGCTTGAGGATGTCGCTGAGCCATTTGATCGTCTGTACGGAGACCTTGCGATGGCTTACGTGCGTACCGGCGATTACGAAAACGCCATGACTGCGCTGAAGACTGCGATTCGTTGGAACCCAATGAACTGCGGATTTAGGCTTGATCTGGCTGATTTGTTTAAGATTGCAGGCGATATTCGTGAGCACATGGCTCTGACGTTTGGAGTTTTTGAGCGCGCAAGTGAGGCAAGGCATCTGACCAGGGCGTTTTTGAACTTTGCGGCATGGTTTGAGGCTCAGGGTAGGCTCGAGCAGGCTGCGGCATGCTTGAGGGCTGCTCGTCGCTTTGAGGTTAAAGACAGCACTCTTGAGGCCGCGCTTGACCAGGCGGCAGGCACCCCTAAGGACCCTGATGGTCTTACTGATGAAGAGGCAAATGACCTGCTTGAGGCAGAGGGCCTGCCAACAGGTGCCAACGCCGAGATTGCGGTTTGCCTGCTGATGTGCGCGCAGGATTGTGCCGCCATGGGCGACAGAGCTACCGCAACCGAGATGACCATTCGCGCTCGCGACCTTGTGGGCGAGCAGGCGGCACTTGCGCTTCTGCAGCTTGTTCGCGACACCGCAATCTCCGAGGGCTTCACCGCAGGCGGCAATCCTGTATCTGGCGGTGCATCCAGCGGCGCATCTGGCGAGAAAACCGATGCAGCTGAAACTTCAGATGGGGAAGGCAAGTAAGTATGGCCGAGACCCAGGGAAAACAGCAGGGTAAGAAGTCGATTGCGCGCAATCGCTCAGCTCGTCATGAGTACGAGATTGGCGAGACCTTTGAGTGTGGCCTGGTGCTTACTGGCACCGAGGTCAAGAGCCTGCGCGAGCGTGGCTGCCAGCTGACCGACACGTTCTGCCTCATTCGCGACGGCGAGGCGTGGATTCACGGCATGCACCTGCACCCGTACACAAACGGTGGTGTGTGGAACGTTGACCCAGATAGAAAGCGCAAGCTGCTGCTTCACCGCAGGCAGATTGACTATCTTGACGGAAAGCTTCGCCAGAAAGGTTTGGCGCTGGTTCCGCTTGAGATTTACTTTGACGAGCATAACCGCGTCAAGTTGCTGATTGCGCTTTCGCAGGGTAAAAAGCTCTACGACAAGCGTGCGTCTGCGGCCAAGCGTGATTCTGACCGCGAGATTCAGCGAGCTCTCAAGGAGCGCAGCCGCTAGTAGCGCGTCGCTGTCGCACGCGAGCGCATCGCCGGAAGCGGCTGGCGCTCGGAGCACGCCGAACTTCTCGCCAAAATATTTTCATGCGAATTTTATGAGAATCATTCCTATTTTCGGAATAATGTTTTAGAATCACTCAAGGTTTGTTACTATCTGTATGAGCATTTAACCGCGGATAAGGGCCACGGTTAGTTGCCATCCGCGTTAATTGCGCGAATAGAAGGAAAAGCGCGTAAGCGCTTGGAGAGAGGAATAAAAATGGCAGAGAAGACTTACAAGTTTGTTTGCACCGTTTGTGGCTACGAGGTTGAGGTTGACACTCCAGAGCTTCCTGAGGACTATGTTTGCCCAGTTTGTGGCGTTGGTCCTGAGATGTTCGAGCTTGTCGAGGAGTAAACTCCCCACAAATTAGTCAGACAGGTTATCCGCGCAAGATTGCATGTTGGTAACCTCTTTGATGATCACCCAAACAAAATCGTAAAAGCGATGTAGGATTTAACCTGCATCGCTTTTCGTATGCGCCTGCGTAATATGTGCCGTTGATGTACGCAATGTGGTTGGAGTAGTCTTGAAGCACGCACTACAAATGTCAGATTCGGTGGAAGTTGCAGCATTCTTGGCCTTCTCGGGCGGAGTGATGGACGCCTATTCTTACCTGGTACGCGGCGGCGTTTTTGCCAATGCTCAGACGGGAAACTTACTGCTTTTTGGCATTAATTTGACAAGCGGATCGTTTGAAAAGTGCCTCAAATACGCTCTTCCAATTTTGGCATTTGCCATAGGTATTGCGCTTTCATATGCCATACGAGCCATTGCGCGAGAAGAACATCTGCACTGGAGACAGCTGGCGGTTATCGTAGAGATTGCGCTCCTAGGTGTAGTTTCTTTACTTCCAACCGATATGAACCTGCTGGCAAACAGCTTGACGTCACTTGCGTGTGGCATTCAAGTCCAGGCGTTTAGAAAGCTTCACGGGCATGCGTTTGCCACCACCATGTGCATTGGTAATCTTCGTGGCGGAACGCAAGAAATAGCGGCTTATATGCACACTCACGATTCATCTCACATTGAGACATCGCTGCTCTATTTTGGAACTATTTTCTGCTTTGTAGCTGGTGCGGTAGTGGGTAACTTGCTCATTCCGCTGCTGGGAACCCATATGATTTGGCTGTCACCTGCAGCGCTTCTCGTGGTTATTCTCATCATGTTTATTGATCGCGAGAAACAAGTTCTAGAAGCTCACGGTAAGTCTGCAAAGTAAGCCGTTAAGTAAGCCACAAAATAAGCCGCAAAGAAAGTCGTTCCCAAAATAGTCATATCTTTTTTGAAAGAATGGCTGTTCATGGGGTATACTCTCTACACTTTGAATTGCGAGCAACATTACGCGCGTCCGCAATTCAGGAACATTGAAAACTGCATGGTGGCAGTTTCTCTCATTATTGGGGGTGACTGGATTCGACAAGGTGAGTTTGCGGTGGGCAGCAAGCCGTGGTCTCCTCGCCACGTAAAACAGGGGTAACGTCAAATTGAATTGACAACACTCTTACTTTTGAGCCTCGTATGGCTCTCGCTGCTTAATTTAGTTCAGCGCGTCTAACTGGGATTTTCTCCTGTTCTCAGGGTGACGTCATTTTAGGGAGATGCTTGTAAGGACGTAGTTGGTATGCTTTACAAAAAGATTGAACCAACTGGAGCACCAAACGCCTGTTACTAAGTGTGCGGTACTTGAGATCTAATTAGTAACTGAGCTTGGAGACACCTGCCTAGGATTTGCTTTGGACCGGAGTTCGATTCTCCGCACCTCCACCATACATTCGTTACTCATGAATGGCGAGAAACCCTGTGATTCATGAGTACTTTCATTTGTATGCAACGGTATGTTGCACATTTGCAATTAAGCCGCACTCCGATTAATTTGGAGTGCGGTTTTTGCTGTTCAGGGAATATTTTTACGTTGGCGTTTGTTTCTTACTCGTTCAGCGGAAAAGCTAAAGGTTGCAGGCGGTTGAGGGGTAATATTTAGTTAGTAAAATCTAACAAAAGTTAAAAGGCAAGTTCAGACATCATTTTCCTTAAGTAGAATCCGTCGGGTTAGTGGATTGTTTTTTAAGTCGCATGCCGCTGCGGATTGAAAATAGAATCGAGGCGAAGCAATGTCAAAGAGCGCTTCAAAGTTTCAAAAAGTATTGATGTCGTGGGTATATCGCGGTAAAGAAATATTTAAGCCTCTTAACACGGGATCCATCGATGAGCACGTGAGATGCGTGCGAGAGTATGTGGCCAATATTTTCTTCTACACTAAAGGCAACACTACCATCATGATTGACGCAGGATACAGCTATGATCGCCTGCAAGAAAAGATGGACTGGCTAGGAATTGACCCTAAAGAGATTAAGCACATCTTGATCACTCACCTGGACACTGATCACATTGGTGCAATTGAGGCTGATAGTGATCAGCTCTTTAGCCATGCACAGGTTTATATTGGCGATGTTGAGAATAGATATTTAACAGGAGAAGTTCGTCGCCGTGTAATGAATGGCTGGTACAAGCTGCCAAAGGTAATCATTCCAAACAAAAAGACACTTCTGCACGATGGGGAAGTGTTTGAAATTGATGGCATAAAAATTGAAACAATCCTGGTTCCTGGTCATACCTGGGGACACGTGGTGTACCTGATTGATGACAAGTATGTATTCTCCGCAGATACCATTTGGTTTGGAGCAGACGGTGGTTATAGCTTTATCAATAAGCTTGCAGAAGACAATAAACTTGCTGTTGAATCGCTTGCAAAGCTAGAGGGAATCCTGCGCCAGCGTGGACTTAACCCCAAAATTATCACCGGCCATACAGGTTGGGCGGATGATATCAACTTTGCCTTCGCCCATACTGACGAAGTTTGCAACGTCAACAAACCTGTCAAGGTTCATGACCCTAAGGCTCCTTACGATGCATATGATGAGCGCGACGATACTCGTGAAAGTGCAGTTGGGATGCCGCTTCTGCCCTGTAATAGGTAACGCTGCAGTAACGGAAAACACACGATAATCGCATGTCAGGACTCTGTCAGAAATGGCAGAGTCTTTTTTGAGGCTTTAGCCTGTTGAGTGCGGGAAGCGCGCAAAACATAAAACCTCCCATTTCTTATGTTCAAGAAAGGGGAGGCAATTCACGATGCGGGTCTGCGGCCGTCGTGGGGCTACGCCGTGGCGATTCGCGAGATGAGCGTGTTGGCCCACTCGATCGCCTCGTCGACGTCCTGGATGACCACCATGCCTTCGGCGAGCGCCTGGTACTGCTCATCCCACCCCTCGCGAGCCTCGACCGTCGGCGGCCAGGCCTGCCTCTGCCTGTAGGCGAAGAGCCTCTCGCACGTGCGCTTCGTCGCAGCGAGGTCTATGTCGCTGTTCGAGAACATGACCTGTAGGTCGACGAGGTCGCGCACCCTGTCGCCCGTCCCGGTGACGGCGTGCAGCTTCTGGGCCACCTGGTGCTCCAGCGGCATGAGTGGCGCCCTCCCTGGGCTGGGGAGGCCGAGCGCTGCGAACGCCGCGTCCGCGTCCTCGAGGTCAATCCAGTCCGCTGCATCGGCGTCGCCTATCTCGTCGTGTCCCACCTCGAGCGGGACTGTGCACCACGGCTTGCCGAGGTAGGAGAGCCTTACGTCGAAAGGCCGCATGACGTACTCCTCCGGCACGTCCTTCGGGTGCGCGGGTTCCCTGGGGACGACCCGCCCCGTGAAGCCCTCCCAGCCGCGGGCGAGCGCCGCTCCGAGGAGATCGGCGTAGGCGGCGGGGTCGGTGGCGGTCGCGGTGTCGAGGTCGGTGGTGTAGCGCGTCCGGGCGTTGCCGTAGCGCATCTTGATGGCGCTCCCTCCCTTCACGACCCCGTCGGGCAGCATCCCCGCGACGACGGCGTTGGCCATGAGCGTGCGCAGCCTCACGTAGGCGGCCTGGTTGCCTCCGCACTCCCTGCGGATCGCGTCGTCAAGGTGGCGCATGCTGTTCGGCCTCTTCGCGGTCATGAGAGCTCCTCCCTCAGGTCGTCCATCTCTCCGCTGGTTATGTATCCCTCGTGCTGGGCCGTCTCCGCGGCCTCGCGCGCCCGCTCGCGCCCGAGTCTCGGCGCGGCGGCGCGGATGGCATCGGCCGCACGCTGGCAGCGCACGCCCTCGTAGTGCGTGGTGCTCTCCCCTTGGCGCATACCCAGCACGGTGACGCCCTGGCCGACGTCGCGCCTGATCCTCCTTGGGGAGGCAACCCAGATGCGGGTGGGGTCAGTGGGGGTGAGGTCCAGCAGCGCCACGACGGACTCGCCCCAGAGGTAGGCCCCCTCGCCCGCGGCCTTCACCGCAATGGCGTAGGGGGCGGCCTCTTGGTGGGGCCAGACGGGCATCCTGTAGACGCCCCGGGCGACGCGCACGAGCTTACCGCGCCGCTCCTGCTGTACGAGCTCGGTGTTGGGGATGCCGAACTCCTTCGCCTCGGCGGAGGTGACGAGTCCAAAGTCGTCCACGTTTGCGTATATGTCGTCGATAATTGCCATGGCAAAAGTATATCGTATGTGAACTACTTTTGACATCATAATCTTCATGTTCGTGGCGGGTGGTTGTGATTGCAGATAGAAAGTAATCAAAGTTTTTAGAATTTCTCGTTGACATATTCCACAAGTGGAACTACTATCGTTATAAGATATTCAACAAGTGGAATATAAGGAGATGAGAGATTTGCTTAAGCAGGGAATTCTTGGTCTCTTGAATTATGGGGATATGTCCGGTTACGAGATTAAAACCATCTTTCAACAGTCGCTTAATTACTTCTGGACTGCTCAGACGAGCCAGATCTATAGAGAACTGCAGGCGCTAGAAAAAGACGGCTGGGTCACCGCAACGCTGGTTGCCCAGAAAGGAAAGCCGGACAAGAAGGTTTTCTCGATAACTGAAGCCGGTAAAGAGGAGTTGAACAGGTGGCTGAGGGAAGACTTTCAGGCCTCGGTGCTGCGTATTCCGCTTTTGATGCAGACGTTCTTTAGGGGCGAGTGCTCCTACGAGGAAAACCTTGCGTTCTTTAAACGAATCGCTGATAACGCCTCGTCGTTTCCTGGTGGAAGCGAGCTAGCAACGGGCGCGGTAGCCGCTTACGCAGCGCAAATGGGCGACCCAGAGAAGGCGTTGTTCTGGCAATTTACTATCGAGTACGGCAAGATGCACGAGGAAATGCTTAGGGCATGGAGCGAGAAGTGCATGAAGGAGCTGGAGGCGCATCATGAACATTCTGCTCATTAACGGCAGCCCCAAGGGCAAGGCCAGCAATTCTTTGCGACTTGCTAAGAGCTTTGTTGAGGGTATCTCTGAGCAGCACGTCCATGAAGACGTGACTGTTGAGCAGCTCAACGTTGCCACTATGGACATCAAGCCATGCAAGGGTTGCTTTCACTGCTGGAAAAACACGCCTGGCAAGTGCATTATGTCGGACGATGAAGAAACCGTCATCCAAAAGCAGCTCTGGGCTGACCTGGTTATTTGGAGCTTTCCGCTCTACTACTTCAACGTGCCTGGACTGCTGAAGAACCTTATTGATCGCCAGCTCCCCATGAGTCTGCCCTTCATGAGCGATGCAAACAGGGGATATGGAAGTGGCGCGCACGAATCTCGCTATGACATGACAGGCAAGAAGCACGTCCTTATCTCTACCTGCGGATTCTATTCTTCAGAGGGTAATTACGACAGCGTTACCAAGATGTTTGACCACATTCTTGGTCAGGGCAACTACGAGAGCATTTTCTGCGGTCAAGGCGAACTCTTTCGCGTAAAGGAACTTTCTGCGCGTACCGATCAGTACCTTACGCTTGTCAAAAAGGCTGGTACCGAGTATGCGCGGGGCGGCATTTCTAATCAGACAAGGGCCGAGCTCAAAGTTTTACTGTATCCAAAAGAGATGTTTGAGCAGATGGCGGATGCAAGCTGGGGAATTTCTCGCGATACAAGCACTCAGAGCAGCACAAACGCTGGCGAGAAACCCGTTGAGCAGCTGCCGTTTGATTATATTTTCACCACTCAAATGGCGGCTCTGTATGACAAGACAGCTTACGACGGAAAAGATCGCGTGCTTGAGATGAACTACACCGATCTTGGGCGTAGCTACCAGATTCTGCTGGGCAAAGATGGCAGTAAAGTCTTTACTGACGGTAGCCTCACTACCACCACAAAGCTCAATACTCCGTTTGAGGTCTGGCAGGCTATTTCTAGGGGAGAAATTAGCGGACCAGAGGCGCTGGGTAAGCACCTGTATACCGTTGAGGGTGATTTCTCCTTCATGATTGATTGGGACAAATATTTTGGTCCCACTCCTGGTAGTTCAGCTGAAAATATGCAGAATGCGTCGCCTGATGGAGCGGGTAGTGCCCAGAAAAACCCTAAGATGATTACGATGCTGCTTCCTTGGATTACCTTCTGGACTGCAACGTCGTTTGACTCTCAGGTTGGCTCAATGATTGCGCTACTTGTTACCGCTTTGATGCCGCTTATTATGAGGAACTTCAAGTTCACCATTTGGGACAGGATTTCATTTGCTCTGGTTGGAGCATTGTCTGCAGGCGTTTTTATGAGCGGAAATGGCGACAACAATCTTATTGTCAATTTGGGATATCTGGCATTTGGTCTTATGTGGCTTGCATCATGCCTCACCAAGGAGCCTCTCTGTGCTGCATATGTTAAGTACGGCTACGGCGGAGATAGCGCCTACAACAATCCACTGTTCATGAAGACAAACTACATTTTGGCTGCATGCTGGGGTGCTATGTACGTATTAACTGCCATTTGGAGCTGGCTTGCAGTTCAAAATGGAGTGGGCGGAATTTTGGTTATCGTGAACAACCTGGTTCCAGTTTGCATGGGTCTGTTTACCGCGTGGTTCCAAAAGTGGTATCCAGCTAAGATGGCAAGCGGAAAGTAAATAATGGACTTGATTGTATGATTGTTTGAGTACACAAAAAACAATAGTTAAGCAGTACCTACAGAAAAATAGTAAGATTTCTGTAGGTACTTCACTGGTCTTTTCATGTCATTGTGGTTTTTAAAAATTTTATTGGATGTTTTAGAAAAGGAAAGCATTATGAGTGAGAGAACACCAGAGGGCAGCATACATACAGATTCATATATAAAAAATAAAAAATTAATGAGTTTTCCAAGTGTTGAGTCGTTACAACAGGTAGTTAATGTACTTAATGAATGTGCGGCTGCTTTGAATGATAAAACTCGAACTATTAGAGAAAGTTCTATTTCAGAAGTTCTTGGCGGTGTGGTCGGCGCTGGATTTGGTGGTGCAGTATCTTTTACTGCGCTTTATGGTCTTGGTATTGTCGGTTTTTCTGCTGCAGGTATAACTTCTGGACTTGCTGCGGCTGGAGCAATTGTTGGCGGAGGTATGGTTGCTGGAGTTTTTGTTTTAGCTGCTCCTGTTGCTATTGGTGCAGGAACCTGTGTCGCGGTTGTATCGAGGATAAAAAACAAGCAGCTTTTACAAGAAAAAGAAAGAATATATGTTATTGCGCTTGAAAAAAGCAATGAGATTTTAAATGCTATGGAAAACGAGACAGAAGCGAGTGAAGAAAGAAAGGAATATCTCAAGAGCCTTCACATACTTCTTGATCATGCTATTGAAGATTTAGGAAAAGATTTAGGTTTGGATTAAATAACGAACAGAAAATACGACATATATTTTTAGAAAAGAGAGCTGGCTTGTGAACTGCCTCCCATTTCTTGGACATAAGAAATGGGAGGGCAGTTCATATGCGGGTGATTATGATTCTGTAGCGTGTTAGCGTCGGCTTTTAGGCCTGGCGCACAAAATAGCGCAGCTTTGGTAGGTTCTGCCGAAGAATCGACATGTTTCTAATCAAGATAGCTAGGCAGCTAGGCGGTCGCACTACCCGATATGCATCTCTATGCATAAACTTTATCTAATATGCTTAAACATGAATAGATAAATATAAGAAATTTAACTATCGATAAATTTAGTATCTACGGAACACACCTAAGTCAGATATTCTGCTCAGATGCGGGCATTTTACACATCTAATGACGATAATCTGCATGCTTTAGCTATTTTCAGCGTCATGTATACGTCTTTTTAACAGATTATCTGACTTAGGTGTGTTTTGAACTGACTCCTATTTCTCGTGTCCAAGAAATGGGAGGCGGTTCACTTTTTGGGCTTCTCGTCGTTTTGCTTTACTATAGCCACATAAGGAGATGATGCGGCATGAATAAAGCGGCTCAAATTATCAAAAACCTTTCTCAAGGCTTTCTGATCTCGGGTATTTTAAGTGCACTCATGGGCGCATACTACCTGTTCGCTAAGGCTGGACTTCCTCTGCAAGATCCTCCGCTGGCGCTCAAAATTCAATACGAGATTGACTTTGGCGTTGGCGAGAAAATGTTTATGTTAGGTCTAACCTGTCTGTTTATCGGCTGCATCGGCTATACCGTTTCGTGGATTTGCTCCAAGACAGAAAAAGTTCAAGAGCCAGATAATCATCAAGCTGGAAGACCTTCTCGCCCTGGCGAAGCAAACTAAGGCGAGTGGGCAGAGGCACGCGGACCGAGGCTGTGGACTGACCGCGGCGTCTTGAAGCGCGACAGCCTGAATTCATGTTCGCCAGCAGCAGATGCGGCGCGGATACAAAAATTTGAACTATTTTCAAAACAGTACTGTCCATGTGAACTGTACTATTTATCAGCCAAATTCACTTTTTATGTGAATACTAATTTCTCCTATGTTTTGGCTATCAATTTGTAAGAAAATATAGCTGTAATATGCACATCTTTTTGAGGGGCCATCATGAAAAAAGGTTTTCTTAAGAGAATCTCAGTCTTTCTCACCATGGTTGTGGCATGCCTGTTTATGTCTATTAACACAGCTCAGGCACTTGATCGCCAGAAAGACGATAGTGATCTTACCCAGATCAACATTTACCAGTTCACGCTGACCAGAGACAACATGACTGTTCTCTCGCAGGGAACTGGCGTTAAGCGTGTAGAGATTCCTGCTTCAGATACAGGCAATCTTCCTTCAACCGCTTTTGTTGTTCAGCCAACTAAAGACGGTTCCAACCAGCAGTATGCTCAGCCTCTTTCGCTGAAGTTCTCTAATGCTGGCACCGTTGACGGCAAGTCTGTTGACGTTTATGTCACCATTAACTCGCTGGACCTTACCCTTAAGAACGCCAACGCAGATTACAACAACCCTAATAAGACTGACGTTGCATTTTTGACCGTTGATGAGAACTGGGGAACTAAGTCCTTCCAGATTATGGACTACATTGACGTGAATCACCCCAGCTATACCGCTGATATGTTCAGGTCCTATGCAATCAACGCAAACGTAACAGTAGAGCTTAAGTACACCGATGGCACCCCTTGTGACCTCAAGCTTGTTATGCAGCCAAGTGATATTGATGTTGTCGGCGACACTGGCGCAAATGAGACCTTCTCGCTTATTAACGCTAATAACACCATCGATAGCATTGTTATGAACAACAGGAACATTCTTGTTGAGAGCACCAGCGGTGGCAATATTACCTGGAATCCTGTTCGTGGAACCTCTGGTCCTGACCAGGAGAAGAACCTTGCAGGTTTTGCTGTTAAGTCCAAGTCAAGTAGTATGACGTTTGAGTCCACCAGCGCAGCTACCAGCGGCAGCCTTTTTGGCGTATACACCGAGGCAATTACTCCAGCTCCAGTAAAGGCAGTTGATCCAGAGCAGGCTCCTGCTAAGGCCGGAGAAACCATTACCTATACCGGCACCTTTACGCTGCCAAAGCAGGGCATTGATACCATCGGCAAGATTAAGTCGATGAGCATGGTTGATACCTTTGACGAGCGTCTTGATTTCCAGAGCCTTACCGTAAGCTTTGACGGCCAGACCCTAACTGAGGGCACTGACTATACCGTTGCCGTTGATGGTCAGAAGGTTACGGTCAACATCAAGGATCACCTGCTCACCAAGGCAAATGGCGGCAAGAAGTTTGTTATTACCTACAAGACAGTTACCAACAGCAAGGTAGAGACAGACGGCTCCAACATTGATAACGAGCTCACACAGGTTGTCGACGGAAACGTTGCTCACTCTAACAAGGTAACCACTGAACTTCTGTACGAGAAAACCCACGAGTTTGTAAGCGGCACTCCTAACAGGGAACTTCCTCAGGAGGTCCTGGATTTGCTTCCTGGCAAGCAAACTAGAATTCCTAACGGAACCACTGTTACCCCTGATCAGCCTCTTGGTGGTGTTACTCGCGTAGAAACCCCAGATGGAACTTGGGTATTCATCGGTTACGATCACGATTCTGAGGTCATCGACCACAAGAATGCTCACTTTATTGGCGTCTGGGTAGTTCTGCCTCAGCCAAAGAAGGATGTCCTGGACGGTCAGGGCAACTCCATCGATGGCAATAAGGTAACTGCTGGTCAGGTGCTTACGTACTCCGTTACCTACACCAACACCACTAACACCGCTCGCGATGTCACCATCACCGATGTCATCCCAGAGCACACAACTTACGTTGATGGCTCCGCTGATAACGGCGGCACCTACGACCCAGCTACGCGCACCGTAACGTGGACTCAGAATGTTGCTTCGGGCGACACACTCACCGTAACCTTCCAGGTCAAGGTCAACAAGGGCGAGAAGGACGTTACGGTTGTAAACACTGCCCACGTCAGCGATGGTCTTATCGACACAGACACCAATACCACCACCAACCCTGTTGTCCCTAAGCCTCGTAAGTCCCGCACTCCTTATACCGGCGACGATGCACTGCAGAACACACTGATGTTTGCTGTTGCAGGCGGCGCAGCGCTTCTCTTAGCACTGGGTACGCTCAAGCTTCATGCAGCTAGAAACTAAGCTGCTACTCGGTTGATGCCCGCAGGTATGGCGCGCGGAAGCCGCAGATTTAGCACGCAGTAACTTCAAGCCGCTCTCATCTTGAGAGCGGCTTTTTGTGTAGATGTACGCGCAAATGCGTTCGTGCGTGCAAGTTCGGGCGCGCAGAAAGCGGAACTCGGAGCGCAAAGAATGCACTTCATACGTCAGTTAGTGCATTTGGGCGATATGAGACCATAGATAAGAACTGCAACAGTTACTCTAAAGATGCCTTAAGGCAAGGATGCAAGCGGGTCACAGTCCTGCTGCAGCAGGAAAACGAGACATTTGGTTAAGAAAGTTGTTTGGATGTGCCATGGAAATTCGAGTGGTTGAAGAAAAAGGTCGTGCGCAAATCGAGGTGACTATTTTGAGTGGTCCTGATGACCCGCGCGTTTCGGGAATTGTTCGTCAGCTTCAGATGGTTGACGGAAAGATGACTGGATACGTTCCCGGGACCATCAACAGACGCGTCGTTCTTCTCGCGGATGTCTCGTGGATTCAAACGGACAGCAACGTGACGCTGATTCACCTGGTAAACGGGGAGACGCTGGAAAGTTCTAGCCGTCTGACTGAGCTCGAGGACGCTCTCAAAAACACGGCGTTTGTGCGCACTTCTCGACAGGAACTGGCCAACTTGGATCAGGTTATGGGTATCAAGCCCGCAGGTTCTGGCCGCATACTGCTGTCACTTGGCGAGAAAACCCTTGTTGCTTCAAGAAAGTACGCTTCAGAGATCAAACGACGCATTGGAATTGTGTAAGGACTTGATCGGTTTTCTCGCGCGACAAATTTTCTGGCATCAAACAGCACACAAATATTTACTTTAACGGCATCTTTATCCCAGAGAAGGGAACATCATGGAACGCAACGAATCACAAAACTGGCAAGAAATCGGACAAGATTCTGAGCAAGAATTTGACGAGGGACTCAATAGAACAGTAGGTCAAATTGCATGCAAGGGCATTTCTTCTGGAGCACTATGTTTTACCGGCATCTCGCTTGTGTATGGCGTCATTGCGCTGGCAATTAATTTTGGCGACAGGCAGAATAACATCACGCTTCTCACGCTGATCGCTGCAGGTGTGTTTTCAGGTGTTTACCAGCAGATTTGGTTCAATTATCAGCCGCTGATTACCAAGCTCAGCTACCTTCAAAGGTTCCTCGGCTTCAACGTCTGCCTGTTCCCAACGCTTGTTGCGATGGCACTCATTGGTGGATGGGTCCCTAATATGGCACAGGCGTGGGTGTCATTTACCGCTCTGTACCTGGTCATTCTTCTGGTAACTACTTTGATCTTCAATGCTATTTTCAAGAAAGAAGAGCAGAAATATAAGGTTGCATTTGAGAAGTACCAGGCGTCTCGTCGTGCGTAATGTTTCAACTGACTCTGCACTGTCCGCCGCGCGCCTGATTTCATTAAAGATTCTGTGGACTTTGCCTAAAAACATAAAAGAATCGGTGGATTCTGCCTGATTTCATCAAAGAATCTGTGTCCCAAACACAGATTCTTTGTACTTTTCAGGCTCAAAGGAACCTTCGCCGAACAACACACAAAGAGCTCGGCCTGTCGAGAAAACCGAGCTCTTGCGAGTCGCTCCTGAACAGCGCTCCGACCAGCACGTTCAACCAGCGCTTCAACCAGCGCTTCAACCAGCGCTTCAACCAGCGCTCTGATCAGCACCTCAACCGGCGCGTGCTGGTAGGCGCATCGCTGCCCCGGCGTTCACTTACTTTTTCTTCAGGGCGTTCAGGATGCTGAGAGCAATATGGTAGAGGAGTGCGGAGACTGGCCAGATAATCCAGGAGCTTTTCCAGTCCTTGGTGATAAAGCTATAGCCCACGTAAAGCAAGGCAATTGCGCCAAAGTATGCCTTTGCAAGTGACCTGTACTTTAATGCGGTGGATTCGTAGTCCTTCTTGCTGCTTTTCTCGTCGTGTGAGAAATCGCCTTCCTGGAGAAGAACCCTATAGCCATCCCTGAGGATTCCCGAGTAAACCAGCAGGTAAACGCCAAGGGAAACCAGAATTGCTGCCGCAAGGAAGCCAACGGCAAAGGTGAGTCCAGCTCCAAAGTACGAAGCAATCAGGAAGGGGATGGCGCTCAGAATAGTGAGGCAGACGCCAGCTGCCTGCTGCATGTAGCGCAGCGATTCGGTGGATTCGGCACGCCTACGGACGGCAGCCTCAACGCCGTACTGAAGCTCGAGAGATGCTTTCTTGAACTGCTTAAACTTTGCAAGCTTCATGTCTTGGAGAATCAGCAGCCCAACGCCGGCTGCAGTAAAGAGCATCATAAGGCACACGCCTGCAATGCCCAGCGCATCTGGAGAAATGCGCGCCGGATCAAAATTGAGCGCATCTTCACTGTATGTTGCAAGCGAAACAAGCAACGCAGGCCCCAAGATAAAGAGGGTAATTGCAAACGAAGTGGGGCGAGAAGTTCGTGCGACTGCATCTAAGTACTCGGTAGCAGTTTCAAGCGAAACGCTGAGCTTTGGCGCTACAACTTTGCCGGTAGATGCGTCATCACCTGAGGAGGCGCCCGTGTCCGCACTGGCAGCAGTACCTGCAATGCCGTCAGATGTGGCCGTGTCAGCGTCGTCCGCGGTAGTTGCTGCGGTGGTGGTTACGGCAGTAGCAGGCAGCTCTTCAAGCTCGTCTTTGAGTAGGTAGTCTGTAGAAACGCCAAAGAGCTCACTCATGGACATAATTTTTTGAATATCAGGCATGGAAGCCATTGACTCCCATTTAGAAACTGACTGTCTTGAAACGCCAAGCTGTTGTGCAAGCTCTTCCTGTGACCAACCATTACGCTTTCTGAGGCTCATGATTTTCTCGCTCAGTAACATGGCTGTTCCTTTCTGTTGGTGGTGTGGTGGGATTCACATGTGATGACTATTACTCTAAAAACTGCATCGATTGCACACCACCAAGTTGAGTTGGAAATTTGTCAACTCTCGGTTGCGTAATAGTTTACCTGCAGAAATGTTATCAAACTTTTGGAAAATAGTTTTAAAAGTCGTTTAAATTTTTTGTGCGTTTACGGAATATGTCGACCAGATGCGACATTTGTACAGTATGTATATGATAGTATCTGCTTACGGAGAAACTAAATAATCCATATCAGAAAGGAATGCGCAAAAAATTCTTGTGTATCTGATTATCCGTCTGGTGCATAAAAATTTGAGCAAAAGCCACATGAAGAATTTAAAGGTATGTATAGCTTCATCTGCTCTTGTAGCAGCGCTGGCACTTGCTCCAGCATCTGCGCTGGCAGAGGGCACAACGCCTGCTCCTACAAGCACCACCGGTGCTACTGCTACTACTGGCGTAACTCCTATTCCTGCACCAACCAGAGAGCAGCTCACAGACCCAACGACTAACCCATATGCTCCTGAAGATGCATACTTCCTTCCTGATATCACTAACCCAATCCCAGAGGGGTTTAGGGTAGGTAATGCTGACGGCATAGTCATTGTCGATAACGGCGATGGCACTGTTACCGTTAAGGGCCACTGGGTTACAGCAGTGGAGTTCGATGAGGTTATTAACGTTGAGTTTGTTCGCATCCCAGCTCCAACCCCTAATCCAGATCCAACTCCAACTCCTACACCTGATCCAGATCCAACTCCAGCTCCAACCCCCGATCCAACTCCAGCTCCAGCACCAGAGCCAGAGCCTGCTCCAGCCCCTGCACCAACACCAGCGAAGAAGTCCGTACTTCCTGCAACTGGTATCGCAGATGTTGTAGTTCCAGCTTCTGTTCTTGCAGTAAGCGGCCTTGGTTTTGTTGCTGCCTCTCGTAAGGTTCGCAAGTAAAAAGAACCCGCAGCTTTGCTGCGCGTAGTACGCATATTGCATCACTAAAGCGCCTGACCCTAGGCGCTTTTTTGCGGCAAGACGAGAAACCCGCGCCAGCAGAAATTGGGTACACTCTGAATAACAAAGTTCGGAGGTTGTTATGGACGATCAGCAGCAAAAATTCTCGCAGAACGGCGACGTGGAACAGGCATCCGCGCACCTATCTTCAACTGCGCTTGTGCTAGAAGGCGGTAGCTATAGAGGCATTTTTACTGCTGGAATCCTTGATGTGCTTCGCGAGAAGGGCGTCACTAACTTTGAGAGCGTGTGGGGAGTTTCCGCAGGTGCTATCAACGCCGTAAGCTTCAGGTCCAAGCAAATGGGTCGCGCCATGCGCATTATGCTGGCCTTTAGGGACGACCCTCGCTTTCTTTCGCTCCGCTCACTGATTACGACTGGTGACATCGCGGGTGCGGATTTTATGTTCGATGAGATCCAAAACCATTTGGATCCCTGCGATAACGAGGCGTTCAATCAAAATCCCATGCAGATGTACGCGGTGGCGTCCGACGTTACGTTTGGCACGCCGACGTATCTGCACGTAAAAAAGTTTCCGGAAGACGTGACCATGGTCCGAGCGTCCGCGTCGATGCCAACGGTTTCTCGCATGGTTGAACTGGATGGACATCGTTATTTGGACGGCGGAACCACCGATTCAATTCCGTTTGCGGCCGCGCTTGGTTTGCCCGACGGTAAAGCAGAACGCGCAGTTGACATTCCCGACCACAAGCCGGCAAAGAAAGCGCTGGTCATTATCACGCAGGATAGGGATTTCGTAAAAACCGACGTCAACGAGCAGATCGCTATCCGCTCGCAGCTCTACTCCGCGTATCCATACTTTGAAGCCGCATTGGCTTCTCGCGCCGAGCGCTACATGGATCAGCGCAAACAGCTCTTTGAGCTGGAAGAAGAGGGTAGAGTGTTGGTGCTTCTGCCTCCCGAGCCAGTTGAAGTTAAAGTTAACGAGAAGTCCGGTGAGGCTCTACTGTCTCTGTACCTGACAGGTCGCAAAGTTGCACTTGAGCGCCTCGAAGAAATTAAAAGTTTTATCGAGTAGAGCGAGGGCATACGCGCGCGTGGACTGTACCGATGCACGCGGGCCTGCGCTGGGGTTTGCGTGACCTGCGTCGAAGTGCGCCTGATTTTCTCGGCATGTCTGAACTGTTTGCCGGAAAAGCACGCCATGTCAGAGCTATTTGCCGGTTTTTCTCGCCATGTCTGAGTAAATTCACTCAGACATGATGCAGTTTTTAGGCTCAAAATTTAGGACCACGTAGTCTATGGTCGTGTCCCGAAAAGTGGTGTAAGCAAGCATTTCAGGTGTTTAAAAGAAGT
>CAUUFE010000003.1:0-45186 GCA_963544415.1 uncultured Atopobium sp. | reverse complement strand
TCAACCATCTATGTCTAACTGGTTTTTAGACTGGAATTCGCGTGAAGTTTTTAATGAAACCTATTTAAATTACAAGAGAGAATATGAGAACGGGATAGAACAACAGATTCCAAACAATGATTTAATTCAATTAACTAAAAAACTCTCAATAACCTATGCTCTGGCAAACAGTCAGGATAGTTTAGATTTTGTACAAAGATACTTAGATTTTTTAAATAACCAACTAGAAGACGCGCAAAGAGGGCTTCGTACAGCAGAATCCATATACGATTTGCAGGCTAAGCAACTATACTATGAACATCTTTTACGATTGGGAAATAGCGCACTCTACAAAGACGCACAGCAATACCCTTTGATTGAAATGATGGCGTCTCTGTTTTTAAATAGAACACCACTAGTCATCTATGCAGCTATCGGTATATTTTCATTCATCGCTGCAAAAAGTAGTCATAGAAATAAGCTATTGGGAAATAGGCGGCTAACCTTTGTAAGATTTCATATATCAAAATGCCTATCTATTCTTATCACAGGAATGATCTCGTTCGCTATTTCTATTACGCCATTACTCTTATATGCACTGGTCCGTAATGGTTTAGGACGACCAGATTACCCTGTCGTATTTAGAAGAGGTGGCGAAATTATTTATTCGTCCGCGCTTCAAGTAATCACATCACAGCTTATACTCATTTTTTTGTTTTCAGTTCTAGTCATCACCTTCTATGAATTGCTCTTGACTATTTCTAAAGAGCCAACTATTTCTCTTCTAATAGTCTTCACCTTGTTGTGCATCCCGTTTTATCCAAAATATTTCTTAACTCGAGACTTTCAACAGTCAATTATCAAATGGATACCACTCACGTATTTGGATTCTAAGTCAATAGTGGGAGCCTTAGAAATCTTCCCTACCACAGATGTATTTAAGTCTGGAAGAATTTCGTATTTTGAAGTTTGTCTCGAAACGCTTCTATGGACCTTCATCTTGATACTTATGACTGTAATTATTGCTTTGATTAATAAAGCAGTTGTAAAAAGCAAATTGATAACACAAGGATGCTGTCAAACGAAAGGGGCTAGTAATGAAGATTGATATACAACTAAAACGTATGCTTTCAATTGACAGCATCCTTGTTAGATACGCCGGCGAAAGTCGGCGTATCGTTTTCGGCGATTATTAACTCATTATTTAAACCATAGCTTGGAATGCGGTAAACTTACTTAGTTCACGCATTAATTTACTTCAAGGAGTCACTATGCCAAATGAAGGCAGTTATGAAGCAGCTGTACGCCGTTCCGATGAAATCCAGGCGGATTTAGCTGAGCATGCAGGAAAGTACAACATGCTTACTGGTGACCGACCTACCGGAAGGCTTCACCTTGGCCATTACTTTGGCACTATTGTTGAGCGCGTAAGACTCCAAAACCTTGGTGTTCATACCAATATTATTATTGCTGACTATCAGGTTATTACAGACAGGGACACTACCGAGCATATTGCAGATAATGTCTACAATATGGTTATTGATTATCTGGCCTGCGGAATTGATCCAGAGAAGACTATGATTTTCACGCATTCTGCAGTCCCAGCTCTCAATCAGCTTATGTTGCCGTTCCTCTCGCTTGTTACCGAGTCTGAGCTTCATAGAAATCCAACTGTTAAGGCAGAGCAGGAAGCATCTGGACATGCTCTCACCGGTCTCTTGTTGACATATCCTATTCACCAGGCATGCGATATTCTTTTCTGTAAAGGAAATATTGTTCCTGTTGGTCGCGATCAGCTACCTCACATTGAGATTACTTCTAAGATTGCCCGTCGTTTTAATGAGCGCTATGCATACGTATTCCCAGAGGTTTCTGGTCTTCTCACCTCAACCCCATTGATTCCTGGTCTTGATGGCCGCAAGATGAGCAAGTCTTACGGCAATGCCATCTCGCTTTCTATGACAGCTGAGGAAACCGCCAAGCTCATCAAGAAGTCCAAGACTGACTCTGAGCGCATGATTACCTTTGACCCAGACAACCGTCCTGGCGTCTCTGCACTGCTTACCACTGCTGGTATTTGTACTGGTCGTGATCCAAAAGAGATTGCTGATGAGATTGGTATGGGTGGTGGCGGAGCTCTCAAGGCTTACGTCATTGATGCTGTTAACACTTACTTTGAGCCAATTCGTCAGAAACGTGCAGAATTTGAAGCTCAGCCTGATCTTATTCGCGATATCATTCACGACGGAAACGCTCGCGCTAACGTTATTGCTAACGCTACGCTTGACGAGGTCCGCGAGGCAATGGGAATGGTTTACTAAGTGTCTGAGCTAACCTTACATGTTGAACGCATGAGCTATGGTCCAGATGCCATCGCTCACACTTCAGATGGTAAAACGGTCTTCATCTCTGGTGGTGCCGTCCCTGGAGATACTGTAAGCGTACGAATTACCGAAGATACAGACAGATTTTCTCGCGCACAGCTTGTAGAGGTTTTAGAAGCATCTGAATTCAGAGACCCTCGACCCAATCCATTTGTGGCGCTTACAGGTGCCACTCCATGGGGAAACATTATCTATGAACAGCAACTTGTCGAGAAACGCAACGGCGTAGTCTCTGCTCTAGAACGTATTGGGCATTTTTCACACGAAGATGTTTCAGATCTGGTAAAAGACATTGTTTCTCCTGGTGAGCCATGGGGATATCGCAATAAAATTGAATTGGCGTTTAAGCGCAACGGTAATAAAACGCTGGTAGGAATGTATGCGCCTAACGGACAGGACATTGTTCGCATCAAGGATTGCCCGCTCTTAGATAAAGCCAACCAGAAGGCAGTTGGTGCCGTAAGCGGTGCTCTCTCCTATCTCTCGGGCTCTCACGAGCTTGATATAGAGCGCATTGGAATCAGAGTGTCTAGACGCACTAAAGAACTTGAAGTGGCGCTCTGGACCGCTCCAAGCGGCTTCCCACGCACACAAGTGGCACGCGTTTTAGCTGATGCGGTTAAAACAACAAGTGTTGTCCGTGTTATGACCAAAGGACCCAGTAAAGCTCGCCGTGTTGTAGGCGTTGAGCGCCTAAGCGGCTCTGGCTCATGGAGTGAGCTTATCGACGGGCAAAAGATACTACTTTCTGCTCCTTCGTTCTTTCAGGTAAATACTAAAGGAGCCGAGAAACTCGTTGAGCTTGTACTTTCTGGTTTGGATGTTCAGCCAGACGATGAGGCTATGGATCTTTATTGTGGGGCGGGAACCTTTACGCTTCCCCTTGCTAAGCGAGCAGGATTTGTATCTGCTGTTGAAGCCTATGGTCCAGCAGTTAGAGACCTTCGCCGTAACCTTGAGCTAACCAAGCTTGATAACGTTGACGCAGTAGGTGGAGACGCAGGTAGAGAATTCCCTGATACAGATGCTGACGTAATTATTGTTGATCCACCTCGTGCAGGGCTTGCTCCTGACGTAATTCAGCAACTTTCCAAACAGCCTGCACGCGCTATAGCATACGTTTCTTGTGACCCTGCAACACTAGCGCGGGACCTCAAGCGCTTTGTTGAGATTGGTACATACAAACCGGTAAGCGTCACTCCGGTAGACCTTTTTCCGCAGACCTTCCATGTAGAAAACGTTTGCTTACTTATGCGGGTTTAAATTTGGAGGCTCAATGGGATATATAAAATCCATTCAAATTGCTCTGCTCGTTTTTCCCATTTTGGCATTTTTTATTACCCTGCCCTATATGATTTTCAGCTATCGAAAATACGGCTCTATTAATAAGCTTAGGACTTTGATTTTATATTCGTTTGTTCTGTATTTGCTAACCATGTATTTCTTGGTAATCCTACCGTTGCCAGATCCAGATACGGTTCACACCACCTACACGCAGATGCTCAATCTGGTTCCTTTTACCTTTGTTTTTGATTTCTTAAAGGAAAGTCCTTTTAAAATCACTAAACCTGCTACGTGGATTATGTCAATAAAAGATGCAACATTTTACGTTCCAGCCTTTAATGTTTTAATGCTCATACCATTTGGAATGTATCTTCGTTATTACTTTAAATGCAGCTTTAAAAAGACACTTTTACTTACTGCACTTCTTAGTTTATTCTTTGAGCTCACTCAGCTTTCTGGTCTTTACTTCTTATATCCAGGACCTTATCGACTTGCTGATATTGACGATATTATTCAAAACACCACAGGCGGCTGTATTGGATATGCTCTTGGGGCGCTGGTTATGCGACTGCTTCCATCTAGAGATAAAATTGACAAAGAAGCGCTTGAGGCAGGTTCACAAGTATCTCAAATTCGAATTGGGCTTTCATTACTCATCGATACGTATATTGTGGCTATTCCTTATAACCTCTCAAATACGACGCTTCCTTTCTCACTGTTCATAGCTCTCTACTTTGCTGTAGCTCCACTCTTTAATGGCAAAACGCTTGGTAGCGCGTTGTTACGATTTAAGTTGACTTACAAAAAACAAAGAGTTCCTCGTACCATGCTAAGAGGTTTGCTTATCACAGGTTATTTCTATCTTGTTCCAAACGGATTGCTGTATTTGATCAATGATTTAAATAAGACTCCAGAATCGATGTTATTCCTAGAATTAATTCCAATTATGTTTATGGCGTTTATTTTCTTCTATATCATTACTGCCGTGCTCATACTGATGAACAAGCGTTTGTTGTTTGATCTACTCTCTGGTTCCTACTACACAAGCACGGTACAAAATGAACAGTCCACAGTAATTGATACGGTTGAAACTCAAACGGAGACTCAAGCAGAGGCTGAAAAAGACATTTAAGAGCATCAAATGAGTACAGGACTAGTGAAATTATCATGCTCAAAAAAGAGCTATAGGCTGTCCCCTAACAAGACACTTGTACCAAATGAAGCGGTTGGTCTAAAAATTAAACCTTTTATATATGCAGGTCAGATGTGCACTTGCTACTCCAAGTAATGTTCTTTCAATTATCTGCGTCTTTGTTGTTGCATAACAGCAAAGAAACGTGTAAAAAATACATTGCAATCAAGTAGTCTTGAATGCAAGATAAGTATTACTCGAGTAAGGGGCTCGAGATACGGAGAGGAATGTACTATGAAGGCAACAGTTAATGAGGATTGCATCGGTTGCGGTCTCTGCGAGAGCACTGCTCCTGAGGTATTCGAGATCGGCGAAGACGGTCTTGCTCACGCTATTGAGGAAGAGGTTCCTGAGGCTGCAGAGGATGCAGCACAGGAGGCTTGCGACGGCTGCCCAGTCACCGCTATTGAGCTTGACTAGTTTTTAGCTTAGCTTTTCTTTCTTAGTATGTAAGCCTGATGGGTTTCTCGCCTATCAGGCTTCTTTTTTGGGTACAGTATCAGCATAAGTACGATTGATAGGAATGCATATGATTCTTGCATCACAATCCCCTAGGCGCCTTGAGCTTATGCAGTCTATGGGCATAAATCCACAGGTTATGCCCGCTGATATTAATGAAGCTCAAAAAGTTGACGAGAAACCCCTTGCGCTAGTAAAACGTCTGGCTCAAGAAAAAGCTATTGCAGTGTGCTACAAACTCATGGAATTGCCTAATTTTGAGCAGCTTAACAATGAGATTGTCCTTGCTGCAGATACCATTGTATGGACAGACGATGGCCAAGTTTTTGGTAAGCCTACAGACGCTGAAGACGCCAAACACATGCTTTCTAAGCTTTCTGGCCAGACTCACCACGTATCCACCGGTGTTGCTCTGCGACGCTTTAAGGCTTTCAAGTCCCCTTCTCCTGATGGGGCACCATCTGTTGTTGCCGTAACGTTTGTAGAAACCACCGACGTCACCTTCTTTGAACTCTCTGAAGGTGAGATTGATGCCTACGTTGCCTCAGGCGAGCCAATGGACAAGGCTGGCGCTTACGGTATTCAAGGAAATGGTCGCTATCTAGTTCAGAGCATTCAGGGAGATTACGAGAATGTCGTAGGGCTCCCCGTCTCTTTGCTTTCTCGTGAGCTCGTTAAATTTACCGGCAATCATGACTATCTAGAGCACGCCCTTGCAGGACGTAAACATTAAAGCAACTCCATAGAAGAAAGAAAACCCTCGTATCACCGTGGATGCGAGGGTTTTTTACTTTTGGATGTGTTAAGACGTTTAGTTAAACTTAACTACCTTCTGAGCTACACGATAACCGCCAATAGTGACCGTCTTACCAATCTTGCCAGGAAGGTTTGTAGCAGTGCCTACAAGACCGTAGCGAGCCTTACGGTACATCTTCTTGTCATAAGCACGAAGCTCATCCCAGAGCTCCTCAAGCTGGTCCATGGCGTCCTCACGGTCACTCATCTTTGAGAAGACAGAGCAAATGGCCATGATGATAGTAAAGTAACTCATCATGTATGTCTGAAGACGTGGAGAAGAGATGTCGTCGTAGATGTGATATGCGTGCATCATATTGCGCGCTACGCGCCAATAGTGATCAACACGACTTGTTAAGACCTTCTCGTTAACAGACTGATCGTCGCGACCAATGAAGTACCTATAGAGGTCAACATCAACGTAATAGATAGTCTTTACCTTAGGGAATGGAACATACGCATAGACGTTATCCACATAGAAGGTATGCTCAGGCATCTGGATATTTGCAGAGCGCAGAACTTCAACGCGGTACGTTATTGCGTGCATCAAAAGGTACTGAGACAGCTTGAAGCGGCCAATCTCTTCCCAGCCAATAATCTTGTTGGTTGGAACCGCGTCGCGATAGTCCACAAAGTTTTGGGTATTATCCTCAACGTGCTCGTAGACGTAGTTGGAGAGCACCAGGTCAACAGGATTATCAGAGGCAATAAAGGTACGGAGCTGCTGAAGGAAGGTCTTGAGAGCGTCCCCGTCTACCCAGTCATCTGAGTCAATGTTTTTGAAGTACACGCCGTCAGCATGAGAAACAGCCTTCATAACAGCAATGCCATGGCCGCCATTCTCTTGATGGACTGCCTTGATAATGTTGGGATAACGCTCCTGCCAGGCATCAGCCTTTGCTGCAGTATCATCTTTTACAGAACCGTCATCAACAATAATAATCTGCACGTCGTCAGCATAATCAGAGCCCTGAAGAATAGACTCAATACAGTGATCCATGTACTCCGAAGAGTTATAGCATGGGATACCAAAAGTGATTGTCTTTTTCATGCAAGCTCCCTATGACTGATGTGCAATAAGCTCGTCAGAAAGTTCCAGCGCTGAAGCAACAACACCATCCATGTCATAGTAGCGATACTCAGCAAGACGACCGACCGCATGGAAGTTCAGAATGCCAGAGATGCGCTCCTTGTAAGAGCGATAGAGCTCCTGATTTTCTGGCTCGAGAATAGCGTAATAAGGAGTCTGGCCGCTCTCTGGAACATAGGCGTGTGAGTACTCACGCATGATAGTTGTTTTACCAGGAAGAACCTGACCAGTCATATTCTTGAACTCAGTGATACGAGTAAAGTCCTCACTGGTGGTGTAATTGACAGTACCAACAGGCTGGAACTGATCTTGATCAAGTGTCTCAAACTGCATATCAAGCGTGCGATAAGGTAGAGCTCCCTGATCAAGGTTGAAGAGCTCATCCAGAGGACCGGTGTAGATTACCTCACCTGCAAATGGTTTCTCGCAAACGGCCACGTTAGAAGCGGTGAGCTTCATGATGTCACGAACATCAACATCCAAAAAGACGTCAATCAAATCATGGTCAAGCATGTTCTCAAAAAGCTTGGTGTAGCCCTCTTTTGGCATACCCTGATAGGTTGCACCTGGGAAGTAACGGTCATCGTCACCAACAAAAATTGGAACGCGACCTGTGATGGACTTATCAATCTGGTCTGGAGTCTTTCCCCACTGCTTCATGGTGTAGTGCAGGAAGACGTTCTCATAAACGTAGTCGGCAATCTCTTCCAGATCTGGATCGTTCTTCTCGCGAAGCTCCATGATAGGAACTTTGACGTTTTCACCAAACGTAAGAACCAGCTTCTGATAAAGCTTCTCGCCACGCTCTTCTCCAAAGGCAAGCTTCAAAGACTGGTGATTAAAAGGAACAGGCATCAGCTGGCCATTAATATTAGCCAGAACTTTGTGCTGGTAGTTAGTCCACTCAGTGAAGCGCGAGAGGAACTGGTGAACGCGGTCGCTCATGGTGTGATAGATGTGTGGACCGTACTCATGAACAAGAACGCCTGCGTCATCAAGACGATCATATGCGTTGCCTGCAATGTGGTTCCTGCGCTCAAAGATTGCTACCTTTGAATTGCAGTTTTCTGCCATACGACGAGCAACAACTGCGCCTGCATAGCCAGCTCCAACAACAATAACATCGTAGTTGTCGGGGTTAAAACCGACAGGAAGACCATGATTGATAGACATGTAAACCTCCGTGTGCGCCTAAGTGCGCAGGATTTGTATGTAAAACTTCACTCATTTTAACACGTGGCCATAAAGTGAGCCATGCGGGGCACAAAGCTCGCCGTTAGGCGTAAAATATGCAACTAGTGTGAAAATGCATTTCTTAGCTCTTTATGTCTGACTTTTATACAAACTATAAGTTGAGAAGTGCAAAACTCAACGAGGCATAGATATCAACTTATGATTGGAGCACGACACATGAGCAAGTTTCTTGATCGTATTAAAGAAGCCGCTAAGTCCGACTTGAAGACTATTGTTCTTCCTGAGGGCGAGGATCAGCGTACCATCGATGCAGCTCAGAAGATTGTTGCAGAAGGTATTGCAAAGGTCATTATTCTTGGCGATCCTAAGCAGATTAACGTTCCTGGCGCAACGGTAGTTAATCCTGTCACTGATGAGCGTCATGAGGCATATGCTCAGAAGTTTGCTGAGCTTCGTGCTCGCAAAGGCGTCACCATTGAGGGAGCTCGCAAGCAGATGAACGACGCTACCTATTTTGCAACCATGATGGTCAAGATGGGCGATGCTGACGGCCTGGTTTCTGGCGATTGCCACTCTACTGCAAACACCTTGAGGCCTGCGCTGCAAATTATTAAGACTGCACCTGGCACCAAGCTTGTTTCTGCATTCTTTATTATGAGCACTGACACCAACTTTGGTGAGGACGGCACCCTGCTCTTTGCTGACTGTGGTCTTAACATTGATCCATCTGCAGAGGAACTCTCCGAGATTGCCCTTGCCTCCGCTGATTCTTGGCGCGCATTTATGAGCGATGAGCCTCGCGTTGCTATGCTCTCCTACTCCACTATGGGCTCTGCTGGCGGCGCAACTGCCGAGAAGGTCCAGGAGGCAACAAAGCTTGTTCACGAGAAGAACGCTGAACTTGCACTCGACGGCGATCTTCAGCTTGACGCAGCTCTTGTTCCTGAGGTTGGTAAGCTCAAGGCTCCATTCTCTAAGGTTGCTGGAAATGCAAATATTCTTGTCTTCCCTAACCTTGAGGCTGGCAACATTGGCTATAAGCTTGTTCAGCGCTTCAGTGGCGCTGAGGCATACGGTCCAATCCTTCAGGGTATTGCTCGTCCTGTAAACGATCTTTCCCGTGGTTGCTCCGCTGATGACATTGTTGGTGTTGTTGCAATCACCGCTGTTCAGGCTCAGATAGCAGATAACAACTAGTCTTTCTGCACTTCTAACTTGGTATACTAAGCCAGTCTCAAAAGAGGCTGGCTTAGTCTTTAGCTGGAGGCATGTATGTCTGAAATTATTTCTATTTCTAGCAACTCTCTTACCGCTTCAATTGACACCATGGGCGCGCAGCTCATGAGCTTACGCAAAGGTGAGTCAGAATACCTCTGGCAGGGAGATTCCAACTGGTGGCCAAGACGAGCTCCTATCCTCTTCCCCATTGTTGGCGTCTTAAAAGACAGCAAGGCAGAATCTGCGGAAGGTACCATCTCTCTTGCGCGTCACGGACTTGCTCGCCTCAACGAATTTAAGGTTGTCGAGCAGAGTACCTCTTCTGTAACGCTCCAGCTAAAAAGCACCGAAGAGACTCGCAAGTCTTATCCCTATGACTTTGAACTTAAGCTGATCTTCTCGGTAGATGGCGATACACTGACGCAAACGTATAAGGTCACCAATCCTGCAAACGTTGTACTGCCGTTTACCCTTGGCGCTCACCCAGCGTTCAACATTCCGATCCCCGGCGTTGAGGTCACCTCTTTGGACCAGTATCACCTATCGTTTACGCGCTCCTGGACCAGCTACGGCCCCTCTATTACTGATGAGGGTCTTTGCGACTACACAATCCCACAGAGGCTTATCGTGGACTCTGACACGCTTTCTCTGTCTTGGGAGCTTATTGATCGCGAGAAGACCATCACACTTGAAGACGTCCCTGATAGACGGATTACACTTGCAGCTAACGTGGAAGCTTCGTCTGAGGCCCATGGTATTCAAATGGATTTTGAAGGCTTTGATTATCTGGGCATTTGGAGTGCTGCTCCTGGTTGTCCATTTGTTGCTCTTGAGCCATGGTGTGGCATTGCAGATACCGTTGATACTGATGGCGTCTTTGAGCACAAGCCAGGTATCATGTGCCTTGAACCAGAGCAAAGTATTGCTAAAACATTGAATATTAAGGTCTTCTAGCAAACTAGTTGGACACGACGTGACACCTCGTAATGCATTTCATTTTGTAACCCTATAGACAGCAAGAACCGCTTTGAACAAGAAGAGAGCCTGTGAATTAATCTCACAGGCTCCTTAACGTTTACCTTACGTTGTTGCAGTTTGTGTTACTGAGCACGCTTCTTGCCAAGAACACCAGCTGCAATAAGAGCGGAAGATGCAGCCGCTACAGTTGCTGCAGCAAAGGAAGCATCACCAGTTGAAGGAAGCTTTGGCTCCTTCTTCTTTGGCTGCTTTGGCTTCTTAGGAGTCTCTGAAGGTGGAATAGTTGGAGTTGGAGGAATGTGGGTGTTAGTGATGGTAAAGCCACTGGTAACATCACCTGTTACCTCAGCGGTGTAACCCTCAACCTCATCCTCAACAACGGTATACGTAATAGCTGTTGTGGTACCAGCTTGATTCTTGTCAAGGTTGCTAAATGTTGCAGTCCAACCATTTGCGTCAGAAAGAACCTCGCTCTTACCAGTGTCTACACCATCTGCGTAAAGGTGAACGGTAACAGATGTTGGACGAGTGCCGTCAGCGTTGTTCTGATCATCCCAAACCTTGGATACAGAAACGCTTACCTGCTGCTCACCAGTTGCAGTACCAGCACCGCGAGGATTAATCCACCAACCTTCACGAGTGAAGTTTTCAGTGTTGCCATCAAAATCAAGAGTTGCTCTATTGTCTACCTGGGTAACGTTGGCTGGAACAATGGTCTTGTACTCAAGCCAACAATCCTGGATAAGTGGTTGGAAACCAGCAAAGTTAACCTGATTATTGAGTCGAGCAAAATCAAGAGTGTAACCATTAGGAGTAAAGGTAATTGCAGGAAGAATCTGATCTGCAGAAAGAGTCTGAACAGCACCGTTAACAAGGTGGAGAACAAAAGAGTGCTTAAGATATGGACCAGCAAGCTCATCTGAAGGATTAACACCAGTACCAGTAAGCTTTGATGCATCAACGGTATAAGGATTTACAATCTGATCCTTAACAGTGGCATTAAGCAGACCAACCTGGGTGATATCAGATGGAGTTAGGTTAACAACCCAGCTGGTAACGTAATAATCATTTCCAGTTGTAATAGTTGCACCAGAAGGAAGCGTATAGGTTGTCTCTGCAGTTGCACCAGTTCTGTTGTACTTAGTAATTGCAGTATCCATTGCAGCAATAGAACCGCCATACGTCATGTTAAGGCTGGTGTTACCAATATTGAGCGTAGTGCTGCCATTGCCTCTCTGTGCAATTGCGCTTGACCAATTGAGCGAGAAAGACATCTGGCCATGAACGTTAAGAAGACCCGCAATATTGTTATTGAAGGTAACAGTCATGGTATTAGGGTTACTGGTAGGAGTTGCCGTACCAACAGAAATACTATTTCCGTTTGCATCTACACCCATAACCTCAAAAGGAGCTGGAGTATTATTCTCTAGCTCTGGAGGAAGCATGATGGTGAAGGTATCACCTGGTTGAGCAGGAGCACCGTTGTTGAGCGCATAATCAAAATTTACACGCACGTTACTACCAACTAACGTTGTGTAGGTAGCATTTGAAATAGTTGGTGTGTACTCAACAGCTTGTGCCTTGGTGTTAAACACACAAAGCGCAGCAAATACAGTGAGCACAAACATAACTGCAAAGCTCAAAGACCTGCTAACTAAACCTCTAGACTGCATGATGCTCCTCACGGATAGTTCAAAGATTTATTAGTTCGCACACAATAACCTGCACAAAATAACAACATATCTTTGAAACACTAAACTCCTCCTTAAAAATATAAAGTTCTAAAGTACTGATGTCAAAGAACTATCTATATCTCCATAAAAAAACTCCCGCACTGAGTGCGGGAGTTACTAAATTTTTTGGATTGTAAGTAAAGCTTACTTACCCAGAAGCTCCTGAACATCAAGAGCGATCATGTACTCCTCGTTGGTAGGAACTACCAGGACGCGTACCTTTGAATCTGGAGCAGAAATGTCACGGATTTCACCGGAACGAACCTTGTTCTTCTCCTCATCAATCTTAACGCCCATCCACTCAAGCTCTTTGACAACGCCAAGACGCATCTCATCGGAGTTCTCACCAATACCAGCAGAAAATGCCATGGTATCAAAGCCGTGCATAGCCTGAGCCATCTCCATGATGAGCTGGGAGGTACGATAGTAGAACATCTCAAGTGCAAGCTGGCAGTCCTTATCGCCAGCGTGAGCGCCATCCTCAATATCACGAGAATCAGAGTGACCAGACAGAGCGAGAAGACCAGACTGCTTGTTCATCATTGTGTCAATCTCATCGATGGAGTAACCACCAACGCGAGAGAGATAGAAGACAGTAGCTGGGTCAATTGTGCCGCAACGAGTACCCATGATAAGGCCGTCAAGTGGAGTAAGGCCCATGGTAGTCTCAAGATCGCGACCATCCTCAATAGCGGAAAGAGAAGCACCAGAACCAAGATGGCAGCTTACCAGCTTGTGAGTCTGACCATTGGTGAACTCATTGGTTGCACGCCAAATATAACGGTGAGAAGTACCGTGAGCACCATACTTGCGAACGTGGTACTTATCAACAACATCACGAGGAAGAGCATAGCGATGTGCCTTCTCTGGCATATTGAAGTGGAAAGAAGTATCGCAGACAATTACATTGCCAACCTCTGGGAAGAGCTCGCGGCAAATCTCAATAACGTCAGCCTCTGCGTAGTTGTGAAGAGGAGCAAGTGGAGCAACCTCACGAACCTGAGCAAGGACCTTATCGTCTACAACAGCAGACTCTGGGAAGTACCAACCACCCTGAACAACACGGTGGCCAATGCCATCGATTGGCTTATCAATAGTCTTAAGGATGTCAAAGACATGCTTAATTGCAGTCTTATGATCAGGAAGAGCAACCTCAAGCTTCTGCTTCTCTCCACCAAGCTCCTCATGACCAACAAAAGAACCTTCGATACCGATACGCTCGCAGTTTCCCTTTGCGTAAACCTCGCGGGTGTCAACGTCAAGAAGCTGATACTTAAGAGATGAGCTACCTGCGTTGATAACCAGTACGTTCATGTGACTCCTCTTTCCGTGAAGCAGAAAAGACTACTGAGTCTTCCTCTCCTGCTTCAAACAAACATAACCGCATGACATCATAAACCCCAAGATACCCCGGAGTTAAATAGACGAGCAAAAAACTTGAATATTTTTATTTACAGCCCATTGAATCGTCCATCATTTTGCCACCTAAAATGTGGAAGTGGACGTGGTTGATTGACTGTCCGCCGTGTTCTCCAGTATTGGTAATAACACGGAATCCAGTCTCCTTAATCCCAGTCTTTTCTGTTACTACAGCTATAGCTTTAGTAACACTCTCAAGTGTTGCAGCAGGAATACCATCAATGATGTTGTCATAGTGGCCCTTTGGCACAACAAGAACATGCACGGGCATAAGAGGATTTAGGTCATTGAAAGCTACAACGTTTTCATCCTCATAGAGAAACTCTGTAGGAATTTCTTTGTTAGCTAACTTACAGAAAATGCAGTCAGACATAACCTCTCCTTTACTCATCTAAATATGCAGTAGAAGGTGCTGCGGTAGTATCTGTAATTGCAGCTCCTGCCTGAGACTCATCAAGCAGAACCTTAACTTTTTGCTCTGCCGTATCAAGTCTTCCACGAAGATCTTTAACCAGTTCAACACCACGAGCATACAGAGCCAAAGACTCCTCGAGCTCCAAATCTGTGCCCTCGAGCTTACGTACAATCTGCTCAAGCTCAATAGAAGCGTCCTTAAAAGTCAGCTCTTCGGTCTTCTTAGTATCCATGTTGTACCCCTAATCTATGAGAGCTCAATATCAGAAACAGTTGCCTTAATTGTTCCGTCCGTCATTTTGACTAGCAAAGAATCCCCAACCGAAGCATCTTTGGCCGTTTTAATGACAGACCCCTTTTCATCTTGGACATATGCATATCCCCTTGTAAGAACCTTTAAAGGAGAAAGTGCATCTAGTTTTCCCGCAAGCGAAGAAAGAGAAGCCTCATATGGATGAAGCATGGCTGCACTAGCTCTGGTAAGTCTTTGCGACTCAACAGAAAGTATCTCTTTCTTTCTTAAAAGAAGCGCTGGTAGAGCATCCATTAATCTTTGTTCTGTCTGATTAAGATCTTCTGTTCTTGTAGAAATGATATATGCAGGATCTTTTAGACACGGACGATCAGACAGCTTCTCTAGCTGGAATTTTTTACTTGATAAAGCATTTCTCATTGCCAAGTTGGAACGCTGTTCAACAGTAGTTAGACCCGTCTTATAGAATTGCAAAATCTTTCTTGTTGCGTTTCCAAGGCGAGAAATTCTGTTGTTAAACGTAGTTTGTAGCTCACTAATAGCGGGAGCTACAGACTCTGCAGCAGCTGTTGGCGTTGAAGTTCTTCTATCAGAAACCATATCTGCAATGGTGGTATCTGGCTCATGGCCAATACCTGTAATAACAGGTACAGGACAGGCTGCGATAGCACGTGCCACTCCCTCGTCATTGAAGCACATAAGGTCTTCAAATGAGCCTCCACCACGCACCAGCAAGATTGCATCTGGACGTGTAGTTGCGGCCACCTGAAGCGCCCTAATGATAGTTGCAGGTGCATGAGTGCCCTGAACAGCACAACCAGACACCTCTAGCTCTACAAGAGGGTTTCTACGCGCAAGCGTGCGCTTAACGTCATCAATGACGCTGCCAGAAAGTGACGTAACTACGCCAATACGTGTACAGAACTCTGGAATGTAGCGCTTTCTGGAAATATCAGTAAGACCCTCTTTTTCTAGCTTTTTAGCAAGCTGAGCAACCTTTTGGCGAAGGTCTCCTTCTCCGGCAATCTGAATGGTGCGAGCATGAAAAGAAAGCTTGCCACTTGAAGCGTAAATATCAAACTTTCCTGTCATCTGAATTTTCATGCCGTCTTGTAACGTAATGCCACTAGCAGCATAAATCTTTGACCAGACAATAACCGCCATAGAGCTAACCGGGTCTTTTACGTCAAAGTAGCAATGACCAGACTTGTAGTTTGGTCCTCTAAATCCAGAAACCTCTCCCACTACCGTCATAGATGGCATTGAAGCAACTTCATTTTTTGCAAAGAGCACCGCATCAGATACTGAAAGAACAGAATCTTCTTTCTCTTGAATCTGATCCATTACTAGTTCCTGTTTCTAGAAGAACCAAGTAGATATAAAAGCTGAAGTGCAGAAACCATTGCAGCAGCTACGTACGTAAGAGCAGCAGCAATTAGTACCTTTTTTGCGCCATTGTAGTCAAAGCCTGCGGGAGCGTTTGCCTTCAAAAAGGCTAATCCACGCCTTGAGGCATCAATCTCTACAGGAAGCGTAACTATATGGAACAAGAAGGTAAATGCATAGAGCCAAATTGCAAGCACAGTCAAACCTGAAACATTGAGAAAGACACCAGCAAGAAAGACATAAATCCATGCAGCGGAAGCCAAATTAACAACAGGGACTAGAGCGGAACGAACGCGAGATGGCATATACATTTTGGCTGTCTGAACCGCATGACCTGCCTCGTGACAAGAGACGGCAACAGAAGCTACGCTACCCTCTGAGAAGTTTGCATCAGAAAGGTGCAGGCAATTGTCACGTGGATCATAGTTATCGGTAAGCTCACCAGAAATCCTCTTGATACCAACATTAGCTGCTCCATTTGTGTCCATCATGGCACGAGCAACAGAAGCGCCAGTGGCATTAAACCCTGAAGGAACTAAGGAATACTTTTTAAATTCATGCTTGATGTACCACTGAGTGCCCAATCCGAGCACCAACGAGGCAACTACTAAAACAACGTATGGGATAAACGCACCAGAGTAATACATATTTTTCTCCTATCTATGTATAAAGATGAGTATACCCAACTCACCGGACAAAAAGTCAGGTTTGAATGAGTAATCACACTTGCCCTAAGTTAAAGAGCCTCTATTACAGCAGCTCTACTCGACCGTTTTTGACGGTAAGTCCTACCTCGCCATTGAGTAGTCCAACAAGCTGCTTGCCCACTAATTGATAGCGCCATCCAGTTTTAAGCCTTGCATCAACCTTGTCCAAAAGCAGGTCAGTAAGATCATCCTTATTGGCAATTAAAGGAGATGCAATTCCTTCTTTTTCTGAAACAATCCTAATAAGAGCATACATAAGCTCAACAACACCTTCAGAACCGGCAGAAGGATGAGCATGATGCTCAATTTTTGGACACTGATCAGCGGGGGTCTTTTGGCCACGTTTGATTGCATCCAAAAGATGCACTACCCCACCTTGAGAAATCTGCTCAGTACCACGAATTTTGCGTAGTCTATCAGGTGATGTAGGGACGCGACGACAAATCTCAATAATGAGTTCATCAGAAAGCACCCATTTACGTGGAACATCTCTTTTAGCCGCAGTTTCTTCTCGCCAGGCGCACACCTCTCGAGCAATAGCAAGCTGTCTGCGCGTAAGCGAACCAGAGCGCTTCAAACGAAGATATGCTTGATAAGGATCTCGACGATACTGCTCAATATTAGTGTGTTGATCCATCTCTGGCTTTACCCAGCTCAAACGGTCAAGCTTGATGAGTTTCTCGATCATTTGATGATAAATTGCAGGAAGATATCTCACGTCATCCTCGGCGTATACCAGCTGTTCTTTATCAAGCGGTCGCTTTGACCAGTCTGTTAAAGACTCAGCTTTAGCAAGCTTAACGTTAGCAAAATTTTCTACCAATCCGGCGTAGCTTACCTGCTGGCGCATACCCAAAAATGCGGCTGCTACCTGCGTATCAAAAACAGGTGCGCATGCGCAGTCCATTTTTTCTAGCAAGACCTCAAGGTCCTGTGAGCACGCATGGAAAATCTTGACAATCTGCGGGTTTTCCAGGAGCTCTTTAAGAGGAGTAAGGTCATCAATAAGCAGCGGATCAATTGCGACAATCTCGGAACCTGTAGAAACCTGCACCAGGCAAAGCTTGGGAAAGTAGGTTTTCTCGCGAAGAAACTCCGTATCAACTGCAAGGATATGCGAGGCCTTTGCTCGCTCGCAAAATGCGGAAAGTTCTTCTGAGGTTGCTATATACAATGCGTCCATCCAATTGCCGATTAAGTACCTGACGTAAAGCGATACACTCATACGTATCAAAATGATATACCAGCTTGTTGCAAATCTTCGGAGGATATATGAGAACCCTCATCATTCACAATCCTTGCTCGGGTTTTAGCTCTGATGCAATCTTTGAATTTGAGCGTGCTCTTCTGAAGTGTGGCGATGAATGCCTGGTAAAACTTGTCGAGAGCCATTGGCACACAGATGAGGTTCTAAGCTCTGTTCAGCCTGAAGATTTTGACGTAGTAGTGCTTTCAGGCGGCGATGGCACGGTATCTAGCCTGCTCTACGGCCTAAGAGGTTGTCAGACGCCTATTTTGGTCTTCCCTTCTGGAACAGCCAATCTTCTGGCCGCAAGTATCGGAAACGCACCTGAACCTAACGCACTGGCACTGGCCTGCAGAAACCTTCAGACCGCACGTCTTGACCTGGGTGAAATTACCTGGACCACCGTATCGGGAGAAACTCATGTAGCTGGCGTGCCTTTAATGGCTGGTACGGGACTTGATGCAGAAATTATGCGTTCAGCTATCCCCCACAAACAAACCTTCGGAGAAGCCGCATACTTTACTGCGGCCTTAGCCAACCTTATGCCGCCAGTACACGACTTCAAAATTACTGTTGATGGCAAAGTACATGAGCTTCAGGGCATTGGCTGCCTTATTGCAAACAGCTCCATGATGCAAGCGGGAATTGAACTAGCACCTGGTAATCGTATGGATGACGGTCTGCTTGAGGTTATTGTCATTGAGACTCACATGACCGCAAAACTGGTACGCCCGCTGCTCTCCGGCTTCTTTGATCGCACGGGAGACTCGCTTGGCAGGCCTTACCTCAATAGCTTTAGCGGCAGAGAAATTACCGTTGAATCGACATCGCCTATGCCTCTTGAAGTAAATGGCGAGGTTACCTGCCACGACATCTACGCTTACTCCGCTCGCTGCCTTCCAGGTGCGGTAAACGTTGTGGTGGACCACATGAGCCCTTACAGCAAGAAAGCGTAAGCGCAGGTAAACGTTACATTAGGTGCCGTCAAAGCTTGCGTTTTCTATTCTTTCGTTTTCGTAACATTCAGCCAAAAAGATTGCGCGTAACCGTCAGATTAACTAATCTTTTATAGAAACATTACTAGGGTACGCGCAGAGACTTCTGTAGTGTGCGCACAGTTGATGGGATATTTTTTGGTTGACGTTTCTAAAATTCGCGAGAGGTTCGATGAGCTTTCGACTCCTATTCTGAAGTCTGGAAGACTCTATCAGCTTGCAACTTTTACACAACATGGAACTACCAGCACGCTCGACCACGTTATTGCGGTTGCTTATAGCAGCCTTGCATTTGCCATGAACGCTGGCATCAAAGTTGACGAGCATGCCCTTGTACGTGGCGCACTTCTTCATGACTACTACCTCTATGATTGGCATGATCACGAAGCCGCGCCAGACAACTGGCACGGATTTACGCACCCTCGCCATGCGCTTGATAATGCCCGCGAAGACTTTCCTGATCTAACGCCTGTTGAGGAAGACATCATCTTGCATCACATGTTTCCTCTAGTTCCTATTCCACCTCATACCAAAGAGGCTTGGATTGTAACAACTTGCGATAAAGCTTGTTCAACTGCAGAAACGCTGACAGGCAATCCATACAAAAAAGACGGTTTCCGCCCAACGGGTTTCTCGACACCTGAAAGTGATTTCCAGGGCACAACCAACAGTGAGTCAGACGAGTTCAACGATTACATGGATTACGGAAATCTCTCGTGAGTACCATGGCTGAGACACTGCGCACGCTTTTTGCACTCGATAAGAATATTGAGCTCTTTGTACAGCATCTGCCTCAGATGGTCATAATTTTTGCGCTGATTTCTTTTGGCGGCTGGGTGTACGAGACCATCTATTGCTCCGTTGTCGAGGGCGAATTTACCAAGCGCGGTTTTCTTTTTGGTCCTACCTGCCCTATTTATGGCATTGGCGCGCTTGCAGTTTGGCTGGTACTTGGCCAGATTTCCAATCCGTTTATTGTCTTTATTATTGGTGGATTTTTGGCCACAGTTATTGAATACTCAACTGGTCTCTTTTTGGAGCGCCGCTTTAAAAAGAAGTGGTGGGACTACTCCATGTTTAAGTTCAACTTACATGGTCGTATTTGTCCCCAGGCCAGCGCTGTGTTTGGAGCATTTTCGGTTACTTCAGTCTTTGTACTAGTTCCAGCGATGCTTAATATTTTGATGCTTTTCTCAAGGCATACCATCTCTGTAATGGCCTTTATTGTGGTCACGCTCTATTTTTTGGATACGGTTGCCAGCCTTCTTTGGAATGGACCAACCACCCATCACAAGGTTGAAGCTGCCGCTCAAGATGCATCAATGAAGGTTGAAGAAGCCGCACAGAATGCTTCGCAGAAAGTAAGCGCCGCGGCACAAAACGCATCGCAGAAAGCAAACGCAGCAGCTCAAAAGGCAAATGCGGCGGCCCAGAACGCAACTCTTATTGCTACCCAAAAAGCTCAACAGGTTTCGCAAAAAGTCCAGGTAACTAAGCAGAAACTTGACGATACCACGCAAAAAGTCAGAGACCGCTTGCCGGGTTCGTTCCCATGGGACAACTAGACGTGTTTCTCGACATATCGTAATACCTCAGCAAATGCTGATTTCGAGTTTGGATTTGTATGTATACCATTGAAAGTAGAGTTAGATATAGCGAGTGCGATGAGACCGGAAAGCTTTCCCTGGTAGGCGTTATGAACTACCTGCAGGATTGCTCGACGTTCCACTCAGAAGATATTGGCCGAGGCTTTAAACAGCTGACCAGCGAGGGATACGCATGGGTCCTAGCAACGTGGCAAATCCAAGTTGACCGTCTTCCTCAATTTGGCGAGAAGATCTGCGTAGGTACCTGGTCGTATCAGATGAAGGGTCTTCAAGCATCAAGATCGTTTGTCATTAATGATGCAGACGGCGCAACCATCGTAAAAGCTGACTCTACCTGGTATTTGATGGATATCAATGAAGGCAAGGCGGCGCGTGTTCCAGAAAGCGAGAGCGTCTACCTTACTGGCGAACCTCGTGTAGAATTACCTCCTATACCTCGCAAAATTGCACTTGAGGGAAACGCCGTTGAGGGTCCAGCCATTCTTGTTTCTCAGCAGCATCTGGATACAAACAAGCACGTTAATAATGCTCAGTACGTGCTCATGGCTGTCGACACACTTGTGGCCCTTGGCTATTCTCACAAGCTGCGCCGCATTGTGGTTCAGTACAGAAGTCAGGCACGCTTGGGCGACACCATTACTCCCCAGGTATACACCGATGAGACGGGTTTCTCGGTAGTGCTCAAAGATGCCGAGAGTTCCACCGTTTTTGCAACAGTCAGGCTGGAGGGATAACATGGCCGAGACCAAAACAGTCAATGTAGCTGCAGCTATCTTCTATAAAGACAACAAAATACTTGCCGCTTGTAGAGCTGATGCGGATAATGCTGGCTTCTGGGAGTTTCCTGGCGGAAAAGTTGAGGCTGGAGAAACCTCAGAGCAGGCGCTGCGTCGAGAAATTCAAGAAGAGCTGCACTGTAGCGTGCAGGCAGCGTTTTTCTATGACACGGTAGCTTACTCCTACCCCACCTTTGACCTGCATATGGATTGTTATATCTGCACGCTGGGTGAGTCTGAGGAGCCTGTCGCGGACCCAGAGATTCACTCGGAGCTTCGTTGGCTTGCTCAAAACGAGCTGCTTGACGTGCAGTGGCTTCCTGCGGACATTGAGCTTATCAAGCAGCTTGGCACGTTCTGGAACGACATCTTTGCGTCGCAGCACCTGTAGGAGCTACGGATGCGTGAGCCGCGGGTGCGAGCGCTGTGGGCGCGGATGCTGCGGGTGTAAGCGAGCTGCAGGCGCGAACAAGTCGTCGTGTGCAAAATACTTTGCAGAGAATGTGGAGTGACAAAAAGAGGGGTTTCTCGCCATGAAATCCTTGGACGACGACGGGTATCATCAAAGTGTAAGCGTTTGATTGAGGATTGATGGCAAAGAAAGACGACAACCAAGATACCAGGGACAATAGGCATGAATTTGGCGGCGAGGGCCCTGACTTTGACCCAAACGATCCGTCGCAGATGCCTGACGGCTCTCCTTTCCCTGCAGGCTTGCTATTTTTTATAGTTATTATGCTGCTCTCGGGACTGGGACGTTCTTGTGTTGCGGACACTCGTACGAGTACAAGCCCGCTTTTTGGAGACCCCTACAGCGCTTATACTGACAGCAACTGGTAATGTACTTGGAAAAGACTTGCTATACGTACAACTAGCAGGTGTTTATTCCATTTTGAACGGTATTTTGAAGGATTGAATATGAGCAAAGCAGATCGCATTTTTATTGATATGTGCTCCGACATTATTGAAAACGGCACCACCACCGAGGGCGAGAAGGTCCGTCCTACCTGGGAAGATGGTACCTCCGCATACACAATCAAGAAGTTTGGCGTCTGCAATCGCTATGATTTGCGCGAAGAGTTTCCAGCGCTGACGCTTCGTCGCACTGCGCTCAAGAGCGCCATGGACGAGGTTCTGTGGATTTACCAGAAGAAGTCCAACAACGTTAACGACCTTAACTCTCACATCTGGGATTCATGGGCTGATGAGTCTGGTTCCATTGGCAAGGCTTACGGTTATCAGGTTGGACAGGTTTCTCACTACTCCGATGGCGACTATGACCAGATGGATCGCGTGCTCAAGGACCTCAAAGAGAATCCGTTCAGCCGTCGTATTATGACCAACCTGTATACCTTTGCCGATCTTTCTGAGATGAACCTCTACCCTTGCGCATTCAACGCAATTTACAACGTTACTCAGGAGCCAGGTAAGGATAAACCTACGCTTAACCTGCTGCTTGTTCAGCGTAGCCAGGACATTCTAGCTGCTAACAACTGGAATGTTTGTCAATACGCAATCCTGTTGATGATGGTTGCGCAGGTTAGCGGCATGGAGGCCGGCGAACTGGTTCACATGATTGCCGATGCTCACATTTATGATCGTCACGTTGACATTGTTAAAGAATTGATTTCTCGCCCCACCTTTGATGCACCAAAGGTGAGCCTGAACCCTAACATCACCAACTTCTATGACTTCACTACTGACGACCTCATTGTCGAGGATTATCAGCATGGTCCGCAGGTCAAGAACATTCCGATTGCGGTTTAGGCGCAGTTGCTGCAGACGCGCCCGAGCAGATACGGCTGGCGTTGCAGGCACGTACGAGCGGATGCGGCTGGCGCGGCTGGCGTTGTAGGCGCGCCCGAGCAGACGCTCAAGCTAAGATCATCATTTCATTTAAGACGATACTTGCCAGGAGAACCACATGAACGCAATTGTTTCTGTAACACGCGATTGGGGCATCGGATGCGACGGAGATCTTCTCATCCCCAACAAGGCCGACATGAAGCATTTTGTTGAGCACACGCGCGGTTGCACGGTTGTCATGGGCAGAAAGACGCTGGAGAGTTTCCCTGGTGGACCGCTTAAAGGTCGCCGTAACATTGTCATTTCTAGAAATGCTGATTACCAGGTCGAAGGCGTTGAGGTGGTGTCGTCGGCAGAGGAAGCGCTTCGTTTAGTTGCGGATGAAGCTCCCGAGAAGGTCTGGCTTCTTGGTGGAGCTTCAATTTACCGCGCTCTTCTCGACAAGTGCTCTTACGCGTACGTGACGAAGCACGACACCGTGGTTAAGGCGGATACGTACTTCCCCAACCTGGACGAAGATCCTGCGTGGGAAGTTTGTAACGAAGAAGATGGCGGCGTGACTCCAGAAGGCATCGCTTTCAAGTTTGTTACCTACAAGCACGTTTAGCTGGTGGATTGATTAGTCATATTAGTTTTGTGTTGATTGATCAGACTGTTTCATTTGAACTTTAATTAGCTTTGTTATCAAGTCCTCTTTTACCTGCTGGTATGAGAGGACTTGTCTTGTTTTGGCAGAACAGAAACGGGAATCTGTCAAACTGATGTCAAACTACTGAAAAATCCTGCTGTTATATTCGTTTCTCATTTTAAGGAGGAACGAATGGATATTATTTTCTCGCATGAAACTGCACTACAAATCTGTGCGCAACTTAAGATACGCGGAAACAATGATGTTTTGTTGCAACGGACAACAAGGGATTTGCGCGCGACGTATTCGGCGTGTTCAACCAAGATATACGATGAAAAGCTTTGTTTTCTGAGGAAAGCATATGGCATTGTCTTAGGAAAAACTACTCATGAACTATTAAGAAACAATTCGAGAACAAGATTTTGCGATGAGCGAGTATTTCACCAGTTCAAATGCCTTTTGCCAGCAGGTTCCCTTATTGAGCTTGGACAAAATGTGTATTGTGTTGCACCTCCCCTAGCTATCTGCTTGCTCTCTAGAAATAAAAGCTCTCTACATCAAATTGTTCTTGCGAATTTAATGATGGCTGGTTATGGTCATCTCCCAAACGGTGACCTCTGTGAATTTGATACGCCGTTGGTAAGTGCGGAAGAGCTTGCCTCTCTATTAAATGCGCTTGAACCTTATTCTCCCGGATTACATGTCACACAAAAGAATATGCGCTTTTTCTTTTCTGATGCAGCTTCTCCCATGGAAGTAAAAATGGCAATTAGATCTGCTCTCCCATATTCTGAAGGTGGTTTCAATCAAATGCCGATTGCGTTGAATAAATCGTATGTAATAAAAGACCAGATAAAACCAGAGTTACAAGCTAAGGAAAGAAGATTAGATTTACTTTTTGGCAAGATGTCTAAGTCAAATTTGTCTGGATTAAATTTAGTGGCTATCGAATATAACGGTGCGTATCATGATGACTTCTACCAGCAAAGAAAAGATAATCAAAGAACTAATGAACTGAACTCGATGAGTATTAAAGAGTACTTTGTAGATGCGGATATCTACAGGAATCAGCTGGCAATGCAAAATATGTTCCTGAACATTAAAAAAGACTTGGGAGACAGCAATCTGTACCGGATCAAGCGGACGCTGCGCCAGTATTCTCATAAGCAATTCATTCTGATGAATAAACTTGATTCAATATACAGATTTATGAATGAACTAATATATAAAGTTTAACTATCCCTAAATTGCCCTATGTGACAACACAGCAAAGTCAGATAATCTGCAAAATTCGATGTCAATAGCACATCAAATGAAGATATTCTGCACTAAACACGCATTTTTGGAGCAATGTATAGCCTTTTTTGACAGATTATGTGACATAGGTGTGTTTTGTGATTCTGGGGTCACGGTTTCAATCAAACAGCTCATTGGCTGATCAGACAACGAATTTTGTTAGCTAGAAAAAGAGCCGGTTACCTGGGTTTTAGGTAACCGGCTCTAGTTTTGTGCTTTACGCGCTACGAGTCGGAAGCGGTGAACGCGCTGCGTAGCGGCTGCGACTGTGACGCACGCGAGAATTAGTCCTCGTAGAAGCCTGGCTCGCGACCGTAGTAAGCATCCAGGTAGAGCTCGCGGAGCTCGGAGACAAGTGGGTAGCGTGGGTTTGCGCCAGTGCACTGGTCATCGAATGCCTGCTCAGACATCTCGTCAAGGGTATCGAGGAAGTACTTCTCATCTACGCCGTAGTCCTTGATGGTCTCCTTGACGCCGATGTATGCCTTGAGCTCCTCAATCTTCTTGACGAAGTTCTCAAAGACCTCACGGTCATCCTTGCCGGTAACGCCGCAGAAACGACCTGCCTCAGCGTAACGTGCGAGGGTGTGTGGATGATCGTACTGTGGGAAGGTTCCCATCTTTGTTGGACGCTCAGCTGCGTTGTAGCGCATAACGCGAGTAAGGATAACTGCGTTTGCCCAACCGTGTGGAATGTGGTGGAAAGCGCCCAGTTTGTGAGCCATAGAGTGGTTGATACCGAGGAATGCATTAGCAAATGCAAGACCACCCAGGCAGGAAGCATTTGCCATGTGATCGCGTGCCTCAACATCGTTTGGATTGTCATAAGCACGTGGCAAGTACTCAAAGACCAGCTTCATGCCGCGAAGAGCCATGCCATCTGTGTAGTCAGATGCCATCATAGAGACAAATGCCTCGAGGCAGTGAGTAAGGACGTCAATACCAGAAGCGGAGGTCAGGCCCTTAGGCTGGCTCATCATGTTGTCGGTATCAACAATTGCCATGTTAGGCAGCAACTCGTAGTCTGCAAGTGGGTACTTAACGCCGTTGTCAGCATCAGTGATGATGGCAAATGGAGTTACCTCGGAACCAGTACCAGAAGAAGTTGGAATAGCAACGAAGAATGCCTTGTTGCCCATCTTAGGATAGTTGTAGACACGCTTGCGGATATCCAAGAAGTCCGCTGCCATGTCCTCAAACTTCTCCTCTGGGTTCTCGTACATGGACCACATAATCTTACCTGCGTCCATAGCAGAACCGCCGCCGATTGCGATGATGCAGTCTGGCTCGAAGGAGCGAATGCGAGCTACACCCTCAAGAGCGCACTGAAGTGTTGGGTCTGGAGCAACATCCCAGAATGAAGAGTGGACGATGCCCAGGGAATCCAGAGTCTCCTCGATGGTCTTGGTGAAGCCACTCTTGTATAGGAACTGGTCTGTGACAATGAAGACGCGCTTCTTGTTGTAGACCTCTTTGAGCTCACGGAGAGCAAGAGGCATGCAGCCCCTCTTGAAGTAGACCTTCTCAGGTACACGAAGCCAAAGCATATTCTCTTGCCTCTCTGCAACAGACTTGTAGTTAAGCAGGTGCTGTGGGCCAACATTGCCGGAGACGGAGTTGCCGCCCCAGGTGCCGCAGCCAAGGGTTAGGGATGGAGCCATCTTGAAGTTGTAGAGGTCTCCAATACCACCCTGAGAGGAAGGTGTATTAATCAGGATACGGCAGGTCTTCATTGCCTCCTGGTGCTTAGCAATCTTCTCTTTCTCGTTAATGTTGACGTAAAGAGAGCTGGTGTGACCATAGCCACCGTCAGCAACAAGGCGCTCTGCCTTAGCAATTGCCTCGTCAAAAGTCTTTGCACGATACATGCCAAGAACTGGAGAGAGTTTCTCGTGAGCCATCTCTTCTGAAGGCTCAACAGAGGTTACCTCACCAATAAGAACCTTGGTCTTCTCTGGCACCTCAACACCGGCGGTCTTAGCGATAAAGTGAGCGGACTTACCAACGATACCTGCGTTAACAGCGCCGTTGACAATGACAGTCTTACGAACAGCGTCGAGCTCTTTACCCTGCAGGAAGTAGCAGCCGCGGTCAGCGAACTCCTTCTTGACCTGGTCATAAATGCTATCAAGAACGGTAACAGACTGCTCGGAAGCGCAGATCATACCGTTATCGAAGGTCTTGGAGTGAATGATGGAGCTAACTGCAAGCTTGATGTCTGCAGTGTCGTCAATGATAACAGGGGTATTACCAGGACCAACACCCAAAGCAGGCTTACCAGAAGAGTAAGCTGCGTTAACCATACCTGGGCCACCGGTTGCCAGAATGATGTCAGCGTTGCTCATGACTGCTGCAGTCATATCAATGGTAGGAGCTGGTACCCAATCGATAATACCCTTGGGGCAGCCGGCCTTCTCGGCAGCATCGCGAACAATACGAGCAGCAGCAATGGTGCACTCTTTTGCGCGTGGATGTGGGGAAATAATAATGGCATTTCTTGTCTTCAGGGCAAGAAGCGTCTTAAAGATTGCGGTAGAAGTTGGGTTAGTAGTTGGAATAACTGCAGCTACGATACCCATTGGCTCGGCTACAACTCGATAACCTGCAGCTGGATCATCCTCTACAACGCCACAGGTCTTCATGTCCTTGTACTTGTTGTAAATGTACTCTGCTGCGTAATGGTTCTTGATAACCTTGTCTTCCATTACACCCATGCCAGTTTCTTCAACTGCCATGCGAGCAAGAGGGATACGATTTTTCTCGGCCGCAAGAGCAGCTTCATAGAAAATCTTATCGACCTGCTCCTGAGTGAATGTTGCAAACTCTGCCTGTGCCTCACGCATCTCTTCGAGGCGCTTGAGCAAAGTATCAACATCCTCAATTTGAGTAGCCTTCTTTGCCATAAAATCCCCTTCTGTTTAGGAACATTAATTCAAATTATACCAAGGTCTGCTAAACAAGTGCTTACCGTTAACCAAGTCTCTCAAAATTTACAATCTGCGTTCTGGCGTCTTCATCAGTTGCTGTAAATCTATGCCATTCACCTGGCGATTCTTTCCACATGTAATCCACATACGGACCAAATCCACCCACCAGCTGCGATGTTGCGCACGCAAAGCTCGGGTCCGTCTTGAGACCCGGATAGCGCACCGCCTCGACGCGCGGATGGCACGCCAGGTACGCGGCAACCACCTGCGCCGCGTCGCTCGCCGCGTGGCGAGAAACCCGTGCACTCGCCTGCTCTTCCGCCCCCGTGGCAGAAACCGTCACGCCCTCTGCAGAACACGCCTTGGCTTCAACCGCCTCTGCTACCCACGGTATGCAGCACTTCCGCATGCACACGACAACATATCCCGGCACCCGAGCGTCTTCGGCCACTGCAAGCTCTGCTCCCAGACGGCACGCGGGGCTGAACTCGGCTCCAATCGTACGCACGTCCGCCACAAGCAACTCCCCTGCTGCGGCTCTGCCTTTGATGTCGCACACCTCAACGGGCACGCCAGCAAGCGGCTCCACGACGCTTGCTCCGCCTGCAACCAGTGTGGCGAGAAGTTCGTCTACATAGGAAACAGGGACAAGCCGCGCACGGCCTGCCCCTGTCATTTTTACGTATTCAGCTACAACGTCGGTTGCGGTTTGCACGACAACGTCGGTTGCGGTTTGCGTAACGTCATCGATTGCGCCGACACTCTTCGTGCCACCTGCGCCATCCTGCGCTGTGCCACCCATAACCTGTACTTTGTCTGAAACCCTATTAACCAACGCGCTCCGCATTCTCTTTGACAACCTGAGCAATAAACTCGTCGAGCTCTGCAACGTGAGTCTCATTGGAGCGGTCGCGAACAGAAATGTTTCCTGCCTCAACCTCCTGCTCACCAAGGATGAGCATGTAAGGAACACGGTCAAGGGAGCGAGCCTCACGAATCTTATAGCCGATCTTCTCGTCACGGTCGTCCACCTTAACGCGAATACCAGCTGCAGCAAGCTTATCGGCAACCTCATGAGCATAAGGGCGAGACTTCTCGGAGACAGGAAGAACCTTGACCTGGCATGGGCTCAGCCAGACAGGGAACTTGCCTTCATAGTTCTCGGTCAGAATGCCAATGAAGCGCTCGAAGGAACCAAAGCCAGCGCGGTGAATCATGATTGGCTGCTTCTTGGTGCCGTCGGAGTCAATGTACTCAAGCTGGAAGTTGTGAGGCAGCTGGAAGTCAAGCTGGATGGTACCGCACTGCCAAGAGCGACCAAGGCAGTCGGTCAGATGGAAGTCAATCTTAGGACCGTAGAACGCACCGTCGCCCTCGTTGACAACGTACTCAATGCCCATAGACTCAAGTGCGTCACGCAGGCCCTGCTCAGCGCGCTCCCAATCCTCATCAGAACCCATAGAATCCTCTGGGCGTGTAGAAAGTTCAACGCGGTATGGGAAGCCAAACTGTGCATAGTAAGCAGTGATGAGGTGAGATGCATCCGTGACCTGCTCAGTAATCTGATCAGGGCGGATAAAGAGGTGTGCGTCGTCCTGAGTAAACTCACGAACTCGGAACAGACCGTGCAGGGCACCCTTCATCTCGTAACGGTGATCAAGACCAGCCTCAGCCAGCTTCATAGGAAGATCCCTATAAGAACGTGGCTTGGACTTATAAATTAAACAAGCACCAGGGCAGTTCATAGGCTTAATGGCAAAGTCCTCTTCATCTACCGTGGTGGTGTACATATTCTCTTTGTAGTGATCCCAGTGACCAGAAGTCTCCCAAAGGGAACGCGAGAGGATCAGTGGAGTCTGAACCTCCTGGTAACCAAAGCGAGCCTGCATCTCATGCCAGTAATCGGTCAGAGCGTTGCGCAGAGCCATACCGTTTGGAAGCCAGAATGGAGAGCCTGGACCAAAGTCGGACATCATGAAGAGCTCCATCTCGCGGCCAATCTTCCTGTGGTCGCGCTTCTCGGCCTCTTCAATCATCTTGAGATACTGAGCAAGCTCATCCTTGGAGCCAAACGCAACACCATAAATTCTGGTGAGCATCTTGTTGTTCTTATCAGCCTTCCAGTACGCACCAGAAATGCTAGTCAACTTGAAAGCCTTAACACCCTTGGTGTAGAGCATGTGAGGACCAACGCACATGTCAACGTATTCACCCTGCTTATAGAAGGTGATGTGTGCGTCAGGAGCAAGATCGCCAATGTGTTCAACCTTGTAAGACTCGCCGCGCTCCTTCATGTAGGCAATAGCCTCATCACGAGGAAGCTCAAATGTCTCAATCTTGAGGTTCTCTTTGACAATCTTCTTCATCTCAGCCTCAATAGCTGGGAAATCATCCTCGTTAACCTTAGTGTCTCCAAGATCAACGTCATAGTAGAAACCGTTTTCGGTTGCTGGACCATAGGCAAACTGTGCGTGTGGGTACAGACGCTTCAAAGCCTGAGCAAGCAGGTGAGCTGCATCGTGGCGAATAACCTCAAGCTCTTCAGCTGCATCGTTAATCTCGCCAACATGGCCGTCGTTATATAAAACCTTCATGTAAAACCCCTCAGAGGTAGCTACTCATAGAAACAGGCACGGCGCCTACTCTGCTCACACGGGAGCTTAGGAGCAGACGCCTACATAGTCTCTGTTGTAAAACACCAGATTGCCATCATAAAGAACAAAACCAAACGTTATTGAATGCGAGTACGGCAGTAAGGGCAAACCTTCCAGTCTGCGTTCAGAGGACGATGGCATGTTGGGCAAACGTTTCTAACCTGCGTATTGCAGATTGGGCACACGATAAAATCGCGGTCAATTGGAGCGGAGCACTTAGGGCAGATGCCGTAGTGAGAAAGCTGGTGCTCACGAAGGGCAATATCAAGGTCCTGCTCCTCGCGGTCAATGAGGTAGCTGCTTGGACGCAAAATAACGTATGCAAGCAGACCAACAACAGGAACAACAGAAATGACTGCCCACATCCACCAAGGCTCTGCGCCGCGGCGCTGAGCGTCACGAATAACGTAGATGATGGAAAGGATATAAAGCATTACGACGCAAATGACCATGAGGTAAATAACCATACGTACCTCAGGTGTAATAATCTGATCAAGAATCTCCTGCATCTGACAGCCCCTTCTGCTGGCTTTTTGTTCTCTCCTAAATCGTACGACAAACCGCCTCAAAATGGAGCGAAATGTCGCAGATAAATTTATTTTACCAAAGCATCACTAAAATGTGCAGCAACCTCGCCAGCAAGTGAAATTGTTCCACATGCTACAAAGCCCTTCTCGCGCAATGCGTCCACTGCCTCGGGAACGCTTCTGTACACAGCTACCACGTTAGCGCCGCAGGCTTTGTACAGCTCAGCAAGCTCATCTGCATCCATGGCGCGATCGTTATCTGTCTGGGTTACCGCTACCTCAGGGAACTCTTTGGCGAGAAGTTCTGCGATACCCTTAACATCTTTATCTGCAAAAACAGCAGTCAAAAGCGTGGGTCGGTTGGTAACTTCTGGCTCAATTGAGCGGATAGCAGTTAAAAATGTCTCGATTGACTGGGGGTTGTGAGCTGCGTCAATAAGCACCAAAGGCTTAGGCTGAAGCAGCTGGAACCTACCAGGTGTAGGACACCTGGTTGTGGAGAAAAACGCTTTCTCTGCATCAAGTGGACGGCCCAGAAAATCCTCAGTCAAGCAGGTTGCCAAGGCAATGTTTGCTGCCTGATAGCTTGGTTTAAGTGCGGCAAGATCCTCGTAGGTTGCACGAGGTGTGACAACCGTAAGCTCAAGCGGAAAACCGATGCTCTTAGGCTTTTTGGTGATAAAGAAATGTGCGTGAGGCAACTCTGGATGGTCAGATGACTGACCAGCAGAAACCTCTCCCTCAACGTCTTCTGGCTTGTCAGCTACAAGAAGAGTTGGGACAACGCCCGCAGAAGCTGCTTGGGACAAAAATACGTCCTGGACGCTCTGAGGAGTTGTCGTTCCCACACCAAGCACGCAGGTTCGACCAGGCTTGATAATAGCGGCCTTCTCGCCAGCAATAGCCTCGAGAGTATCGCCTAAGATGCGCGTGTGGTCCAGGCCAACACCCGTAATAGCGACGGAGATAATGTTTTGAGCGGCGCTTGTTGCGTCCCACCTGCCGCCCATGCCGCACTCAAGCACGCAGGCGTCAATCTCTGCCTCAGCAAAGACAACCAAGGCCGCAACTGTGAGCAGGTCAAACTCGGTGATGTCATAGGGACGCTCGCCCAGGGCAACTCGCTGAGCGTTGACGCGCTCCCCTGCCACCTGAGCAGCTGAAACGCCGTGAGCAAAAGCAGCCTCAGAAACAAGTGAGCCGTTGATCTCCATGCGCTCGGTATAGCTGATGAGCTCAGGAGACGTATAGAGAGCAGTCCTGAGACCCTCTCCTTTGAGCAAAGCCGCCGTATACCTAGAGGTAGACGTTTTGCCGTTGGTACCTGCAATCTGAACACTCTTGAAGCAAAGGTCAGGGTTACCCAGCTCTTTGAGCATGTCTTCCACGCTCTCCAGCAAAGGCTGGATGCCAAATTTCTTTGTATCGTGAAGCACCTTTAAAGACTGCTCATAGCTCAGCTCAGGCACAGAAAAAGGAACGGAATAACTCATTGCACAGACCTCTTATAGACCAAGCAGACGCATAGCCTCTGCACGGGTTTTCTCGTTAGTCTTAAAAATGCCTCGAACTGCAGACGTGGTGGTCAAAGCGCCCGACGCCCTAATACCGCGCATGCTCATGCACGTGTGCTCAGCCTCCATAACCACCAAAACGCCCAGAGGATCAAGCTCTTCTACCATAGCGTCTGCAATCTGGCCTGTGAGGCGCTCCTGTACCTGCAGACGGCGAGAATACCCGCTGACGCAGCGAGCAATCTTGGAAAGGCCGGTAATGCGGCCATTTTGCGGGATATAGCAGACGTGTGCCTTGCCCACAAAAGGCAAAATGTGATGCTCACAGGTAGACGAGAAAGGAATGTCGCGAACAATAACCATCTCTTTATTGCCCTCTTCATGGAACTGCTTACGCAGGTGAGCTGCAGGATCTTCCTGCATACCACCAAAGAGCTCCACACAAGCACGAGCAACACGGTCCGGTGTGTCAAGCAGACCTTCTCGCTCTGGATCTTCGCCAATAGCAAGCAAAAACTCAGTGACTGCGGCTTTTACGCGCTCTTGGTCAAGCTTTTTATAGTTATTCTCTGCTGCCACGGGGCAACCTACCTTTCATTCTTATGCAAGCGTTCTTTGAGCTGCAGCAACAACATGACGAGCAAGAATTGCTGTAGTTACGCTGCCTACACCGCCAGGAACGGGAGTATAAGCGCTCACCAGTGGCGCTACCTGCTCTGTATTGACGTCGCCAACAAGTTTTTGAGCGTCTTCATCCCAGTTAATGCCCACGTCAACGATGGTTTGTCCTGCTCTTACGCAGTCAGCTCCAATAAGGTGCGCACGACCTGCAGCTACAACTACAACGTCTGCCTGCTTAAGCGTGGTGGCAAGGTCTTTAGTCTTGCTGTGACATACCGTCACCGTCGCGTTTCTGGCGCTTAAAAGCGCAGCTACTGGCCGACCAATAACGTTAGAGCGACCAACAACTGCAACGGGCGCTCCCTCAAGAGGCACCTGGTAGAAATCGAGAAGCGCGAGAACTGCCTCTGCGGTACAAGGTCCCAGTGCGCCAGAAGTTCCGCAAAGTGTTGCCAGCAGCATCGAATCGGTTGCACAATCAACATCTTTTTCTGGAGCTAGATGCTGAAGCGCTTCATGCTCGTCAATTCCAGCAGGAAATGGACGCATAGGCAGACAACCATGTACCGATGCATCGGCGGAAACCTGATCAAACGCGCTATTTACCTGCTCTTGTGTAGCGTCTTCTGGAAGCTCAATGGTCTCAACTTCAAAGCCCACCTTTTCCGCACGCGTATAAGCCGCACGCTCATACGTAAGGTCATCGCTTTTCTGCCCTATACGAACAACAACCAGTTTAGGAGTTACCCCTTGTGCACGAAGTTCCTGGACCTGAGCGGCAAGTTTTTCAGTTATCGTTTTGGCAACAGGAGCACCACGAAGCTCCTGTGAAGTAGTCTCTGAGCTCATGTTATGCCTCCTGTCTTAGCTGTGCGCTTACTGCATCACTTACGGCGTCAGCTCGTGATACATAGGTGTCCAGAAGCTTATCCGCCTCATCAAGCAGCGTTTGAGCGTACGCCGTATCATGCATAGAACGAGTGTTTACAAACAGCGTATGAGAAGCGGCAATCAAAGCGCCACGTGCCAAGGCAGCACCGCAGCCCACATCAGACAAAAGCATACGGGAGCCCTTAATAAGCATCTCTTCAAGAAGCTCAATGGACTCGCAGACTTTTCTCATAACCTTTAGTGGTGGCTGAGCTGCCTCTTTAAGGGCGTCCTCAACAATTTCTGCTCGCTTTGGGTCATCTTTGGGCACGCTAAACGCACTTGAAACCAGCAAGAACTGACGAGAGTCCTCGTCCATCAACTCCATAAAGTCCTGACGGAGCGCACTAGCTCGAGCAATGTATTTTGCAAGATCGTCTTCATGCTGAGCATAGGCAGGTTTTCCTTGTGCGTAGACACCAGCCATTGAAGCCAAGGATACTGCAAGCGCACCTACATAAGCGGCAGCGCTACCGCCGCCAGGAATAGGCTCTTTAGCAGCAAGGTGTTGCGCATAAGAATCTGCACTATAGATTGTAAACGCTACTTCTTCAGGTGAAGAGGGATAAGACATTAGAAAAGACCCACAATTCTTCCATCATCAAGAACATCAATGTGCTCTGCAGCAGGAACCTTTGGAAGTCCTGGCATGGTCATGATAGAGCCCGTAAGGCAGACCACAAAGCCAGCACCTGCAGAAACACGAACTTCTCGCACGGTAATCTTAAAGTTTTCTGGAGCACCCAATTTAGTCTGATCATCAGTAAATGAGTACTGAGTTTTTGCCATACAAATAGGAAGCTCACCAAAGCCAAGCTCTTCAAGCTGCTGAAGCTGCTTAGCGGCACTTGGAGCAAATTCAACGCCATCGGCGTGGTAAATCTTGGTGGCAATGTCGGTAATCTTCTGCTTCAAAGACTCTTTAACATCGTAAGCAAAGGTGAGTTTAGACTCAGTCTGGCAGAGGCGCATAACCTCTTCTGCCAAAGCCTGGCCACCCTTTCCGCCCTTTGCCCAAACTTCAGACAGTACTACGTTTACGCCGCGCTTCTTGCACTCCTCCTCTACCAGAGCAAGCTCTTCAGCGGTATCGGTTGGGAATGCATTGATAGCAACAACTACAGGAAGACCGTAGACGGTCTGGATGTTGTCAACGTGACGAAGCAGGTTAGGAATACCCTCTTTAAGCGCTTCAACGTTTTGCTGGTTAAGGTCTGTCTTGGCAACGCCTCCGTTGTACTTAAGAGCACGAACGGTTGCCACCAGAACAACAGCTGATGGAGCAAGGCCAGTAGCTCTACATTTGATGTCCAAGAACTTCTCGGCACCAAGATCTGCACCAAAGCCTGCCTCGGTAACAACGTAATCTGCAAGACGAAGAGCAGTCTTTGTTGCCTCAACCGTATTGCAACCGTGAGCAATGTTGGCAAAAGGACCGCCGTGGACAAGAGCAGGTGTGTGCTCAAGCGTCTGGACCAGATTAGGCTGAATAGCATCTTTGAGCAGCGCTGTCATAGCACCCTCTGCGTGGATGTCACTGACGGTAACAGGCTTGCGGTCATAGGTGTAGGCAATAACCATTCTGCCCAGGCGCTCTTTAAGGTCTTTGATGCCGGAAGCAAGGCAGAATACAGCCATGACCTCGGAGGCAACGGTAATATCAAAGCCGTCTTGTCTTGGCATGCCGTCTGCAATGCCGCCAAGACCATCAACAACATTTCTGAGTTGGCGATCATTCATGTCAACGCAACGCTTCCACACCACACGGCGTGGATCAATGTTGAGGCTATTACCCTGCTTGATGTGGTTATCCAGCATGGCGGCGCAGAGGTTGTTTGCAGCGCCGATAGCGTGGAAGTCACCGGTAAAGTGAAGATTGATGTCTTCCATAGGAACTACCTGGGCATATCCGCCGCCCGCAGCGCCACCCTTGACACCAAAGACAGGTCCCAAAGAAGGCTCTCTAAGAGCCAACATGGCAGACTGTCCCAAGCTGGTCAAAGCATCTGCCAGACCAACTGAGGTAGTAGTCTTTCCCTCACCTGCTGGGGTTGGATTAATAGCGGTAACCAGCACAAGCTTTCCGTGAAGAGGCTTATCTGCCAGAGCACGTGCATCAAGCTTTGCCTTATAGCGACCATAAGGCTCCAGAAGATCCTCTGGAATACCCGCACGCTTTGCCACCTCAAAGATGGGAAGCATCTCGGATGATTGAGCAATCTCGATATCGGATGTAACCTCAGACATGTTGTTCCTAACCTAAAGTGGACTGCATGCACGTACTAAACACAAGATGCGGCTGTTACACCGCATCAAGCTTTACTTATGAGAAGTCAGCAATCTGCTGCTCTAGCTGAGCAACAAGCGTAGTAAGTTCTTCTGCGCGTGCACGTTTCTTCTCGATAACTTCAGGCGCTGCCTTAGCAACAAAGCCCTGGTTAGCAAGGGTGCGCTCCACGCCAGAGAGCTCCTTCTTTGCAGACTCAAGATCTTTCTGAAGACGTTTTGCCTCAGCGGCCAGGTCGACAAGCTCACCAAGAACAACGTACATCTCAAGGCCAGCGTCGGTGACAGAAACAGAACCAGCAGGTTTCTGAGGAGCCTCAGCAACCTCAAATGAGCTTACGCGACCAACATTCTGGATAAAGGCTGCTTGCTCCTTAAGAGCTGCAACATCCTGTGCTGGAGCTTTAACCACAACAGCAAGGTCTGTCTTTGGAGACAGCCTATAACGTGCGCGAGAAGAACGAACAGCAGAAACAACAGTCTTAGCAAGCGAGAAGTTATGCTCAGCTGCCTCGTCAACAAAGGTTGCAAGCTTTTCTGGATCTGGCCACTCAGAGATCATTAGGAACTCTGCATCATGGCTCAAAAGACCAGATGCAGGAAGGGCGTCCCAGACGCTCTCGGTAACAAATGGCATGGCAGGGTGCAAAAGCCTCATGCTGACGTCCAGGACAAAAACAAGATTGCGCTGAACCTGCAGGCGCTGATCAGGAGTTCCGTCCAGAAGGCGACCTTTGCAGAGCTCAATGTACCAGTCGCAGACATCATTCCAGAAGAAGGACTGAATGTTGCGGGCGTACTCACCAAAGCCGTAGGTCTCAAGCTGCTCAGTTGTCTCTGCAACAACCTTTGCAAGGCGCGAGAACATCCATGCATCTTCTGGTGTCTCTGCCTTTGGCATGCCAGCAGTGTAACCGTCAAGGTTCATCTGAACAAAGCGGCTTGCATTCCAAATCTTAGTAACAAAAGAACGTGCCTGATCAGTTCTTGGAGACTCAATAAGCTCACGAGTCTTCTTATCAAGAACAGCATCAAACTTAACATCCTGGTTGTTGGTAATAAGCGTAAGCAGGTTATAACGCATTGCGTCTGCACCGTACTTAGCAATCAGATCCATAGGATCTACGCCGTTACCCTTTGACTTGGACATACGGCTGCCGTCCTTAGCCAAAATAGTTGCGTAGATATAGACATCGTGGAATGGAATCTCTTTAGTGAAATAGAGCGAGCTCATAATCATGCGAGCAACCCAAAGAGCAATGATGTCTCGAGCGGTTACCAAAACCTGTGTAGGATGGTGACCCTCAAGCTGCTCAGGATGGTTTGGCCAACCCTGTGTAGCAAAAGTCCACAGCTGAGAAGAGAACCAGGTGTCCAGAACATCCTCATCCTGATGAACGTGATGACCGCCGCACTTTGGACAGACATCGGTGTCTTCCATAAGTGCATCCTGCCAGCCACAATCATCACAGTAGAACACAGGAATGCGGTGTCCCCACCAAAGCTGCCTGGAGATGTTCCAGTCGCGGAGGTTCTCCATCCAGGTGAGGTAGGTCTGAGTCCAACGCTCTGGGTGGAAGGTAACCTGACCGTCTTTAACTACCTGTGCTGCAGGCTCTTTGAGTTTATCAACGGCAACAAACCACTGCTCAGAGAGCCATGGCTCAAGAGTTGTGCCGCAGCGGTAACAATGCATAACGGAGTGATCAAGGTCTTCAACGTGATCAAGTAGGCCATGCTCTTCAAACCAAGCAACAATAGCCTCACGTGCCTGATCCCTATCAAGACCAGAGAACTCACCATAACCGTCAACAACAACAGCGTGCTCATCAAAAATGTTAATCTGCTCTAGATTATGAGTCTGACCCATAGCAAAGTCATTAGGATCGTGAGCTGGGGTCACCTTAACAAAGCCGGTACCAAAGCCCGCATCAACGTGCCAGTCAGCAAAGATTGGAATCTCTCGATCAACAATAGGCAAAATGACGGTCTTTCCAACAAGATCGGCCTTTTCTGGATCTTGAGGAGATACGGCCACACCGGTATCACCCAGCATAGTCTCTGGACGAGTAGTTGCTACGGTAATGTACTCAACGCCGTTAACGGACTCTTTGAGTGGATAGCGCAGGTACCAAAGATGGCCCTTCTCGTCAGCGTACTCCGCCTCATCGTCAGAGATAGAAGTCTCGCAATGAGGGCACCAGTTTACGATACGCTCACCGCGATAAATGAGCTGGTCATGATACCAGTCAACAAAGACCTTACGAACAGCCTGAGTGTACTCAGGAGACATGGTGAACTTCTCGTCATTAAAATCAATGGAGCAGCCCATGCGCTTAATCTGAGAAACAATGGTTCCGCCGTACTCGCGCGTCCAATCCCAGCAAGCTTCCAGGAACTTCTCGCGACCAATCTCAAGGCGAGAAATACCCTCTGACTTAAGCTTTTTATCAACCTTAGTCTGGGTTGCAATGCCTGCATGGTCAGTTCCAAGAATCCAACGAGTTGAATAACCGCGCATGCGAGAATAACGAATGTAGGTGTCCTGGATGGTGTCATCCATGGCATGACCCATGTGAAGGATGCCAGTAACGTTTGGTGGAGGGATAACTACCGTACGGTCTTCAGTTCCCTTACTACGACCATAGCAATCTGCCTTTATCCACTTTTCAATGAGCTCAGGCTCAGCTGCCTGAGGATCATAATTCTTGGGCATTTCTTCCACAGTAATCTTGCCTTTCATATGCTTTTAGCAGTATTCCTATTAACCATTTGAACAGTATAATGCATTAAAACAGATGTGGTTTAGGGGAATATAGTAATGTTCTTTTAATATTTCATATAAAAAATTACACTTTGTATAAAAAAGTAGTAGTATTGATTTGTCGCGACATTCAATTCAAAATTTTTAGCTGAAGGGAACTACAATGAATGTACCAGTAGCTGAGATTTCTTGGGAAATTGTCGATGTTACAGATCTAGACAGTGACTTGGCTGCGAACATTTCTACAGTCGATGAAAACGGGTGGTGTGGAGTTTTCTGCTCCGGCGCAGATATCAAAAATTAAAATACTTTTACATCTAAATTAGAATAATCTAATGGCATTAGCATTGTTCTCAATGCTAATGCCTAGGATTGACCTTTGGTGGCATACAATGCTTAAAGAAAATGCTTTTATACATATCTCAAATAGTACTCAAAGTGCTATCTTATTTGATACTTTTAACTGTAAGATTTACAAAATTCCGTATGAACTCGCTTTGAAAATTCAATCTGGTGACTATTCTGTAAATGAAGAATCATTAATTAATCATTATCTATCTGATTTAAATTATTCTGATTATCCACTCTCAACACCAAAAACATTAGACTCTCTTCGGTTGATTATTACAAATAAATGTAATTTTACCTGTAAGTATTGTTTTGCTCATGCAGGAAGCTATGATTTACCAATTCATGAAATGACAAATAGTGTTATAGAACAGACTATTGATTATTTTTTTCATAAATACCAAAAAGTCTTACAAGTTAGTTTCTTCGGAGGGGAGCCTCTTTTAGCACTTAATAAAATAGAACATGCATGTTCTTATATTCAAAAAAATTATCCATCAAAAATTCCAAACTACTCTCTTGTTACAAATGCGTCGCTACTATTAAAACCAGCAATAAAACTTATCGAAAGATACGATATTTCAGTAATAGCGAGTATTGATGGTCCAAAGGAAATAAACGACTCATACCGAATTCTTAGAAACGGTTCAGGTACGTATAATATTGTTGATAAGAATATAAAAAAATTTTCCGAAAATCATACTATTGCTATTGAATCGACTTATTCTTCCCTCCATTTAGATAAAGGAATCAGTAAATCTGATTTATTTAGCTATCTATCGTCTCGTTATAATACGCCAAAAGTTATTGTTGCCGATCTTATTAATAATGATCCTTCAAAGCAATTTAATTTTGGTATTCCCTTAAATGAAAATTTAAACTATTTCAAAAGTTTCTTTAATCTAGAAGAAAGACAATATAACGATGAAATAGTTTTTTTAATTCGTACCCTTATATCAGGTAAGAGTTACAGGTTATTTTGTGGTGCAGGATACAATAAATTTGCAGTAGATATGTTTGGAAATGTTTACCCATGTCATTTATTCCTTGATGAGCCAAAAAACATTCTTTTCAATGTAAGCAATTGTTCTAAACAGAATGATATTAGTTTATTTGATAAAAGTAATGAGCGCTGCTCTCAGTGTTCTTTTAGAGCGTTCTGCTCAATTTGTACACATGAGATAGAAAGGCAACCTAAATTATGTACTTATCAACAAAACAAGATTGAATTTTTTCTTCACTCTATGCTTGAGTTGTTTTTATCTGATCACAAAAAATACCGAGAAATTATTCAGGGAGCCTTACTGTACGGTGTAAAAAGCTCAAAATAAATTCTAAGAAGATGAATAAAATCTTAAGAGAGGTTTGACATGAAAAGCAATGTTAAAGAAATTCAAAATGACCTTAAACGGAGTCTTTTTTGGAGTAACAAAAAGTTGTTACTCGGCTCTTTTTTCTTTACAACTTCTCTAGAACTAGTTACGGTATGTTCTCCCTATATAACTTCAATTCTCATGAACTCCGCTGTGTCAGGGTCTTTTAATGACTTTCTACAAGGTTGTCTATTTGCCGCTATATTAACAATCTCTGCAATCACAAATAAATTAGTGGTTCGTTATTTTGTTCCTAATTATCTTTATCATGCTGCAAACTCATATCGCAACACCGCATTTAAATACATGCTAAAAAAAGGTATAAACTCATTTGAAGCAAGTGGTAGTTCTGTTTATGTATCCGCACTTACTAATGATTTAAATACTATAGAGACTACATATCTTGAACAGATGTTTTCTTTGGTAAGCGATAGCATCTCTTTCATTGTGGCTCTCATAATGCTAATGGTTCAAAGCATTCCATTAACTATGGTAGCTATTGCTGCTTCAATTCTTCCTCTGATTATCGGTGTAAAACTTGGCGGCACGCTTGGTAAAATTCAAAAAGAATCTTCTGCGAAAACTAGTCAATTCATTGCCCAAATCACTGATCTGGTAAAAGGCTTTCCTTTGATAAAAGCTTACGGAGCAACAGGGGCAGCCGTAAGACTATTTGAAAAAGATAATGATGCTCTTGAAAAATCAAAAAAAGAGAGTAGAAAGACTACTCGGTTCATTAATACTCTGAGTTGGAGTGCTTTCGGATTATCTCAATGGGCTGTCTTAATTGCTGGTACATATCTTTGTATCTCAAATCAAGGAGTTACCCCTGGTGTAATTCTTATGGCTACGTTACTAATGAATTACATCAGCCTCCCTTTACAAACAATTCCACCGCTACTCGCAGCACGTAAGGCTTCAAATGATTTGATTTTAAAATTTTCTGAGACTCTCGCTGACAGTAAGGAAGAAGAAGGACAACAGGTATTAGATAAAGTTACAAAAGGAATAGTCATCAACAATCTTTCATTTGGCTATGAACAAAATAAAGCTGTGCTGAAAAATTTATCAATCAAACTTCTACCTAATAAAAGTTATGCAATTGTTGGAATATCAGGATCTGGAAAATCTACTTTATTTAATCTACTTATGGGTGGTAATTTAAGTTATCAAGGAGATATATTTTACGATAGCTTAGAGTTAAGAACTATTAATAAAAAGAGTCTCTATCAAAATGTTTCACTCGTAGAACAAGAGAATTTCTTATTCAATGCATCAATTGAAGACAACATTACTATGTTCGAAAGTCACTCAAAAGATGCTATTTCTCAAGCATGTGAAAAAGCTGGTCTTACAGATTTCATTAAACAAAATAAACTAAGTTATCAATGTGGTGAAGCAGGTTCAAACCTTTCTGGTGGCGAACGTCAAAGGATTTGTATTGCTAGGAGTTTGTTAAAGGGTTCTAACGTTCTATTTTTTGATGAAGCCACATCAGCACTTGACCATTCAACTACTGACCAAATTATAAATTCAATAACAAATCTCTCAGACACACTACGTCTAGTCATTACACACAACTTAGAGGAAGCTCAACTGAAAAAATTTGACGAAATTATTGTAATGAAAGAAGGTAGTATTATCGAAATGGGTTCGTTTGAGGAACTTATGCAGCAAAATCATTACTTTAAGGCCCTCTATACTCTGGAACAATAATACTATCTGCAGATACTTTTTATGAGGAGCTCTATGTCTGCCACAATTCCTGAAGCCACTGCTCGACTTGAACTTGTTCTAGGAAAAGACCACCTTGGACAGATTCAAAATTCCTGCGTCATGGTCTTAGGGCTTGGTGGCGTTGGTTCAAACTGCGTTCAGGCGCTGGCCAGAGGAGGTGTAGGCTCGTTTGTTTTAGTGGATGCCGATGCGGTAGAAGCATCCAACCTTAATAGGCAGGCTATTGCCTATGTGAGCACCATTGGAAAAAGAAAAGTTGACGTTACCAAAGAGATGATTCTGGACATTAATCCAGACGCTCACGTGGTCACACTTGACGCGTTTTTGCTTAAAGACAACATTGACGAGCAGCTCTCTGCTCTTCCAAAACCAGATGTTGTAGTTGATGCCATTGATACCATTTCTGCCAAATTAGCTGTTGTGGCATGGTGCCAGAAAAACGATATCTACCTCATCTCCAGCATGGGCGGCGGCAATAAAATCCACCCAGAACTTCTGGAGATTACTACGCTTTCAAAAACGCATACCGATGCTCTTGCAAGAGTAATGAGAAAAGAGTCCAAGAAGCGCGGGTTTGCCGACTTCCGTGTGCTCTACTCCCCCGAGCCAGCGCGACCAGTTTTTGCACCAGAGGGCGCAACGGGCAAATCTGCCAAGCTAGGCACCATGTCCTACTACCCTCCTATTATGGGTCAGATGATTGCATCAGACGTCATCTTGCATCTATCAGGGCTTGCTTATGAGTAGCCTCACGTATTTTGATGCTCACGTCCATGCCAACCTAATGGACTCCCCACTCAATGTAGCGAGAAGTTCTAGTGAGGCTGGATTAGGTCTCTTTACCTGCGGTGTTACTCCTCACGACTACCTGGAACTTGCTCCTCAGCTTTCGCAAAACAACATCCGCGTGGGACTTGGAGCGCACCCCTGGTATATTTCTGACGGTCGCGTCACTGAAAAGGATATAGAGCTCCTGCTAGAGCTTATGGAGCAGACGCCTTACCTTGGTGAGATTGGACTAGATTTTTCTTCTCGCTATTGTGTTGATGGGTTGCAAGAGCTGCAGGTTAAGGCCTTTACGAAGATTTGCAAATGCGCTGCAGAGCTTTCACGCAATGGCCAGCCTCGAGTGCTCTCGATGCACACCGTTAGAAGCGTTGATGCGGTGCTGGATATTCTTGAGCAGACAAAAGCCGCTCAAGCGTGTATTCCTATTATTCATTGGTTTAGTGGTAGCTCGGACGAGCTCCAGAAGGCCATTAAGCTTGGCTGTTGGTTCTCTGTTGGCGAGATGAGCCTCAAGACCAAGCGCGGTCGTGAATACGCTAAGGTTTATCCAAAAGATAAGCTGCTTACCGAGACTGACCTTCCTTCGAGCGATCAGACGAATATTGGCTCGGCGGACATTGTGGACAGCCTAAAACGCGCGCTGAGCGGTCTGAGCGAGGCTCGTGGATACTCTGTGCAAAGTGAAGTAGCGGCAAACGCAGCGGGCGTTTTTGGCGTCTAAGTGTTAAAGTCTTACATATGAGAAGATTACGGAAAATACCTACACAACGCCTTGCGGGAACTGGCAGAGCGCAACTTTCTGGAGCAATGCTTGCAAGCTCATCCGATGAGCTGGGTCTTGCCCTTAATGACGTTGTGCTTGTTTTTGCTTGCAGCGATAACTTTGTACCGTATTTGTCTGTAGCAATTCAGTCCATCATTGAGAATGTCAATCCTGAGCGTCGCTACGACATCATTGTTTTGACTCGTGACCTCACTCCTACCAGCATGATTACGCTTACTCGTCAGGCTCAGCTTGTTGATAACGTCCATGTTGGTTTCTTAGATGTGGACGCTGCTCTTGGTGATATTGAGCTTCCTCATCATGGTCACTTTAGACCAGAAACTTACTACAGGCTGCTTGCTCCCTCGCTGCTTCCTAACGTCAATAAAGCTATCTACCTTGACTCCGACCTGGTAGTTAATACCGATATTGCCGAGCTCTACGATATTGACGTCACAGGATATTTGGTAGGCGCTACGCGCGACGCAGATACTATTGGTCAGATTGATGGCTATGACGCCACAGTTGGCCCCTACCTCAAAAATGAGCTGGGTATGGATGATCCTCACGATTACTTCCAGGCGGGCGTCATTTTGATGAACCTTGAAGAGATCAGAAAGCAGATTTCTCCTGAGGAGTTTCTGAAGGTCTCAACCATGCGTGCATGGCGCTGGCTTGATCAAGATGTTCTTAACAGGTTTGTAAACGGCCACTATCTTCGTATTAATATGAAATGGAATTACCTGGTAGACTGGCAATTTCTTCGTCGTGATCACATTGTTGCTCAGGCACCAAAAGACGTGCGAGAAGAATACGAAGAGGCTCGAAAGAATATCTGCATTGCACATTTTGCAGGACCAGACAACAGGCCTTGGCTTTATCCAAATTCAGATCTTGCAGGTCTTTTCTGGTTCTATGCTCGCCGCTCCCCTTATCTTGAGGAGCTCCGCTCTCAGCTTGAAGAGTCCAGACGTACGGTAAAAGGTCTTTCTCATCGCGTGCAAAGTGGCGTTCTTTTCCGCGGCATCATGCCTTTGTTTGATACCGTTTTTCCGCCGGGTACCAAGACCCGCACCAAAGTTATTACGTCATACAACAAACTTGGTGGCGGCAA
>CAUUFE010000002.1:0-53872 GCA_963544415.1 uncultured Atopobium sp. | reverse complement strand
CAGGAAAATGGCCACTCTTTGAGGGTATGAGAGACCTCATTGATGACCTTCATGCCGCCGGTAAAAAGGTTGCTGTAGCAAGCTCAAAGAATCAGCCCATGCTAGAGATGGGGCTTAGGGACAACAACCTTATTGGTGTTCTTGATGCCTATGCTGGAAGAATAGATGAGGCAGCAACCGATAAAATCACTGCTATTGCTCACGTTATGCGCCAGCTTGGCTTTGATGCTTTTGAAAGCGTTATGGTAGGGGACCGCCGTTTTGATATGGAAGCAGCATTCCCAAATAAGATTCCGTGCATTGGCGTTTTGTATGGAAAAACTACCAATAAACAGGAGCTTATTGATGCGGGCGCAGTTGCAATTGTAGATACGGTAGAAGATTTACATCACGTTCTTCTCGCCTAAGAAGCCTTTACATACACAAAAAACGCCTTGTCACCAAGATGACAAGGCGTTTTGCGTTACAGAGGCCAGCTGTTACTCAAGCTCAAAGGCTCCCGTGTAGAGCTGGTAGTACGTTCCTCTCTTGGCGAGAAGTTCGTCGTGCGTGCCGCGCTCAATAATGCGACCGTGGTCAAGAACGACAATGACATCTGCGTTTCTAACCGTAGAAAGACGATGAGCAATAACAAAGGTGGTGCGGTCGTACATCAGAGCGTCCATACCACGCTGGACAATTGCTTCAGTACGTGTGTCAATGCTGGAGGTAGCCTCGTCCAGAATCATGACTGGTGGATCTGCGACTGCTGCGCGAGCAATGGAGATGAGCTGGCGCTGTCCTTGGGAGAGGGCGCTGCCGTTGTCCTTAAGCATAGTGTGGTAACCCTCTGGAAGACGTCTGATGAAGTCATCGGCACCAGCAAGTTTTGCGGCCTTTACGCAGTCCTCATCAGTAGCATCAAGACGCCCGTAGCGGATGTTGTCCAAAACAGTGCCCGTAAAGAGGTTGACGTCTTGCAAGACGATACCGAGAGCACGACGAAGTGCGCTCTTCCTAATCTTGTTAATGTTGATGCCGTCATAGCGAATCTTGCCGTCTTCAATGTCATAGAAGCGGTTGAGCAGGTTAGTAATGGTTGTTTTACCAGCGCCTGTTGCGCCAACAAAGGCAACCTTCTGACCAGGTTTTGCATACAGAGAAATATCATGCAGCACGGTATGACCAGGCTCGTAGCCAAAGTCAACATCAAAGAGGCGAACGTCTCCCTTAACAGGGGTGTAAGTAACCGTGCCGTCACTGTGTGGATACTTCCAAGCCCAGTAACCGGTGCGGTACTCGGCTTCCTGAACTTTACCGTCAATGGTTTCTGCGTTGACTAAAGTAACGTAACCTTCTTCAGTCTCTGCTGGTTCATCAAGTAGCTCAAAAACTCGATTAGCACCAGCAATACCCATAACAACAGAGTTAATCTGACTAGAAATCTGGTTGATCTGAGCGGAGAACTGACGTGTCATGTTGAGGAAGGGGACAGCTACAGCAATGGTGAAAGGCAGTCCAGACAAAGAAACGTTTTGAATGTTCAGAGTAATAAACACACCAGAAACTACAGCAACTACAACGTACATAATGTTGCCCAGATTGTTGAGGATGGGCATAAGCGTGTTGGCATAAAGGTTTGCATTTCTTGCAACAACCATCAGCTCATCGTTGATTTTGTCAAATGATTCAATAGTTTCTGCCTCATGACTAAAGACCTTAACGACCTTCTCGCCATTCATCATTTCCTGAATGTGACCCTCAACATCTGCAGTAGTCTTCTGAGTCTTAACAAAGTTCTTTGCGGACTTACCACCAAGGTTTTTAGTAGCAAGGCCCATCAAAGAGAATCCAAACAGAACAACCATGGCCATAAGTGCGCTGTAGTAAAACATGATGAATACTACTGCGATGATAACCACAGAGGTAAAGAGGAGGTTTGGAAGACTGGTGCCAATCATCTGGCGCATTGCGTCAATATCATTGGTGTAATAGCTCATAATGTCGCCATTGAGGTGCGTATCAAAGTACCTAATAGGCAAGTCCTGCATGTGCGAGAACATCTTTGAACGCCATTTTTGCAGAGCTCCCTGGGTGACAATAGCCATACCCTGGGTAGAGATGATATTTGCAAGAAGTCCAATGACGTAGAAGGTGGCGAGAAGAGCCACGTTCTGGAAGACTAAGCCTTCAGCAGAACTCCAGTCACCACTATCAATAAAGTTAGAGATGATAGAGAGGATTCGCTCTAAGAAGACACTTGGGAGTGACTGCATAATTGCTTGGATAACAGCACCAAGGAGTGCTATAGGGAGAAGGACAGGATAGAACTCCCAGAGCATTTTAATGGTTCGAGTAAGAATTTTTCCCACGGGAAGCTTTGGTCTTGTGTTGTTTGTTTCTGTTGTCCTACTCATGAGAAGTCACCTCACCTTCCTGAGACTGATTTTCATCAACACTTTGCTTGTTCTGTGAGAAGTACACTTCGCGATAGATTGGGTTATCTTTCAGGAGTTCTTCGTGCGTACCAATTGCGTTAACGCGACCGTTATCCAGAATAATAATCTTGTCAGATTCTTCGATACTGGAAGTACGCTGAGCAATGATGATCTTGGTGGTATCAGGCAAGAAATCTTTAAGACCAGAGCGAATTAAAGAATCTGTCTTTGTATCAACAGCACTGGTAGAGTCATCAAGAATAAGTACTTTTGGACGTCTAAGCAGTGCGCGCGCAATACAGAGTCGCTGCTTCTGACCACCAGAAACGTTGTTGCCACCCTGCTCGATATGAGTCTCATATTTATCAGGGAAGGTTTGAACAAAGCTATCAGCCTGAGCAAGACGAGCTGCCTCAAGAATCTCTTCATCGGTAGCGTCAGGGTTACCCCACAGGAGATTCTCTTTGATGGTACCGCTAAAGAGAACGTTTTTCTGAAGAACCATGGCAACAGCACCACGAAGAGTGTCAATGTCATAGTCTCTGACGTCGTGTCCACCAACAGAAACGCTACCAGCGGTTACATCGTATAAGCGAGGAATAAGCTGCACCAGCGTGGATTTTGCAGAACCGGTACCACCGATGATACCGATGACCTCACCAGAGTTGATGTGAAGATCTACACCAGACAGGGCTTCTCGACCCTCTGGACCGGAGTAGGAGAATCCAACGTTCTCAAAATCAATGGATCCGTCTGTAACCTCGGTCAGAGGATTTTCTGGGTTGTTAATAGTGGAAGTTGCAAGAAGTACCTCACAGATGCGGCGAGCACCTTCTTCTGCAATGATGATCATGGCAAAGACAAAGGAAAGCATCATGAGTGACATAAGCATCATAAAGCCATACGTAATAAGCGAAGAAAGCTGTCCAACGCCAAATGCAGTTCCTTGAGAAGAGACAATCAGGTACGAGCCAAAGTACAGAATGAAGACAAACAGCACGTAAATAGTGAAGTTCATAAATGGAGAGTTCAGAGCCATGAGCCTCTCGGCTGCTGTAAAATCTTCGCGCAGCTCTTCTGAAGCTTTATCAAATTTCTGACGCTCAAAGTTTTCATTTACAAATGACTTAACAACGCGGATACCAGCCAAGTTTTCTTCAGCGGATTCATTGAGTGCGTCGTATCTCTTAAATACCTTTTTAAAAATAGGAATGACTCTAGAAATAATGAAGTAGAGGCCAATTCCTAGAAGAGGCATGACGGCAACAAAAATAATGGCAAGCCAGCCGCCCATGATAAAGCCGGCAATAAACGCTGCAATAAACATAAATGGAGCACGAACGGCCATGCGGATGAGCATCATAAATGCCATTTGTACGTTAGAAATATCCGTAGTAAGGCGTGTTACCAACGATGACGAAGAGAACGCATCAATAGTGGTAAACGAGAAATTTTGGATATTACGGAACATATCACGGCGAAGATTGCGCGCAAAGCCCGTGGATGCTTTGGCAACAGAAATACCGGATAGTGTTCCAAACAGCAGCGACAGCATTGCCATAACAGCAAGAACAGCTCCAGACTGAATGACAGCGTTTAGTTCTGCCCCCGTGCGAAGCGTATCAACAAGATTAGCTGTTCTAAAAGGAATGAGGATTTCTAAGATGGTCTCAATTAACACAAAGAAAGGAGTGAGGATAGTGTCTCTTTTGAACTCGCCGATACTCTTTGAAAGCACTAAAGCGATTTCTTTAATGGAAAGATTACTGACATCTACAATACCTGTCAGGGCAGAGGGAACCAAGGTAGTATCTGCTTCAGATGTTTCAACCATGCTTTCAAGTTCTTCAGTTGAAGTTACTTCTTCTGACATGACGTTTCTCCTTTCTCATCTCTGTTAATTGTGTCCCAATGTTCAACTAAACGATCTAGATATGTGCAGAATGTAACTTTTTCTTCATCTGAAAGAACCGACAAAGCCTGTGCTTCAAATGACTCGATGGCCTCTTGAGCTTCTTTTGCTTGTTTTCGACCTTCTTTTGTCAAAGAAAGAAGTGTTTGTCTGCGATCTTTGTCTACGCGCGTACGTTCAACAAGACCTTTTGCTTCAAGTTTGCTCACCATTTCTGAAAGAGATGCAGATGTATTCTTTGTCTTGGCGAGAAGATCTTTTTGGGTCATATCTCCATCACGATAGAGCGCAGTCAAAATAAATTGTTGACCGCCACGACATCCGCGCGTGATGTAAAGATAATGACCTAGATGGCCAAGATTGCGAATAATGTGCATCTCTTGAGTAGGTGAGGTTGATGCTTGATGCATGAGCACCTCCCGTAACAGAAATAATTCTTGCTAGGTATTTTACTCAAAAATCCTGAGATAGCAAGGTACTTAACAATTAAGTACCTAAGTTTTATTTTCTTGAAACAAAAGCAGGTAAATCAGGTTAGAGTTCCAGCTCTGTTTTTAAAGGTAGTCAAAATTTGCAAAAATTCTTCTCACCACTGCACCAGGAGACACCTTGGGAACATTGTGAGGGCATCCTGGAATGAAGAGAAGTCGAGCGGTAGGAATTGCCTCAGCAATACGGCGAGTTTCCTCTGGATAAATCTCATCGTATTCACCTGCCATGACAACAACAGGAACGGAGATATGTTCAAGGGACGCGGGGTCAATATGAGGATTATCTACCATGAGCTCCAGATGCTCTGCAATGCGAGCCGCCTCAGCAGGCGAGGGAACGGGATAGCCATCTTCTAGAACAGCGCCTTCCCAACCTTGAGCTGCCCAACGTTTATTGCCCTCGATACTTTCATATAGCCAGGTCATATCACCCAGAGTATTAGGCTTAAGATTTGCTCCGATAGATACGAGGGAGGCAACTACGTCTGGATAGTCACGTGCCAGAAGAAGACCAAGAATAGCTCCGTCAGAAAAGCCCACAATATGAGCAGAAGAAACACCAAGCTGCTTCAGGACAACATACGCATCTTCTGCCATCTGCTCGTAGGTAAAGGCGGCAGTTCCTCGGGTGCTTAAACCCTGATCTCTTGAATCAATACCAATTGCGATGTAGCCGCGGCTGCACACTTCGTCAATGATGGTGCCAAAGATGCCGTGCTCTTCTCCATTTCCGTGAAGAAAAACAATGGGTGTAGCAAAACTATCGTTGGGAACAGATGTTAAATAAGCTGCAGTTGAAGCAAGGTCTTCACAGGGTTTCTCGCCAGCTGGAGGAGCAGGAGTGTAGACAAACGTTGCAATTTCTGCACCGTCATCAAGCAACACCTGAAGATGACTCTTCAGGTGTGCTGTTGGCTTGCTATAAGGTTTTGGGCGGTAGAGGGGTGGAAACTCGACCACGTATGCTCCTAGCTATGCGAGTTTTAGTTCTTCTGGCTGGGATGTGCTTTGAAGAAGTCAAAGCGAGGAGGGAGCTCTTCAAGCTGGTGTTCCTCTGCGCTCTGGCCAAGCTTTGCCGCAAGCTCTTTTGGACCCATAAAGGCGTTCTCCCAGGAGAAGAACTCCTCATGTGGGAAGTTAAGAGCATCTGCAATGCGCTCGCAGCCTTCTGGAACAGCCGGGTGCATAAGCAGCGTGATGGTCTTGAGTGCATAGAATGCATCAGCAAGTGCCTGGTCGTAGGCCTCGTCACTGCCCTGAGCAGCCTTGGAAGCCTCGCCCCAACGCTTGTTTTCTGCGCGAGCGTACTCATCAACAGCGGCAAGTGCAGAGTGTGCGTCAAAGCCGTATGCAAGCTGCTCGTACTTCAGCAGAACCTCTTGAGCAGCATCGATAACTTCCTGGTGAGGCTCGCTGATAGGCAGGTGACCACCACACGCATTAGCTGCACCATACAGGCAGCTACGAGCCATGCGGTTAAAGATGTTAGTGAGAAATGCTGACTCCTTGAGCGCTGGATCAACAACGCGAGGATCATCCTTTACCAGAAGATCAGGCTCGCCGTCTTTGCCCTTCCTGGATACAGAGGTGTCAAAAGCCTTTGGCGAGAAGGACACGGCGCGCTGATCAAGGCCAAGCGAGAGCCAGTGAGCGCGGAGTTGCTCTGGAGTGTAGAACTCAAGAAGCTCCTCAGCCATTGGAGGCTTGATAGCACCAGAGCTGGAAGCCTTCTTGTTCATAAAGAGAATGTGGTAGTTAGCAACTGGAGTATCGGTGATAAGACCCCAATCAAGTGCATCCCACAGTGGGTTCTGGACAATGCAGTAGAAGAAAATGTTGTCCTGACCAATGAACTGGTAGACAGCAGCATCGTCACTGCACCACCAATCGCGCCACTCGTCAGAAGAGTAGCGAGAACCACCGTTGTTAGCGTCTTCAGAAAGAGCAGCACGTGTGAAGGTGATAGGAGCCCAGAGGGACTCAGTCCAAACCCAGATGGTAAGGTCTTTAAGATCTTCAATGTCTGGAGACTTAAGGCCCCAAGAAATATTGCCCGTCATGCGGTAAGGCAGGAGAGTCTTGCTTGTTCTAAAACGAATTCCAGCCTCTTTGAGTTTCTCGCGAGCTTCATCTCTATCTTGCCAGTTTTCAAAAACAACAGAGAAGGAAGAAGCGTTTCCTTCTGGCTCAATAACACTATGAGCTGGGAGGAAAGAGGCAACACCATCAAAGTCTTGGCGGTAGGAATTTTGAATGTAGATAATAGGCTCGGTCAGAGTCTCTTGAACGGTAGAGGTAACAACTGAGCGAATCTGTGGGTTGTTCTTCCACTTTTCTACCAGGTTGTTTAGAAACTCTTTGTATTGTGGCAGGTCAAAGTACCAACTTGGTGCCGGACGAAGCTCTGGCGTGGTACCGGTGAGCTGCGAAACAGGGGCAATGAGCTCCTCTGGGTTGAACTGATGACCCAGGTCGCATTCTTCTGCATAAGCCTTCTCTGACTTGCATCCCTTAATAGGGCAACGTCCATTGACCTGGCGACCATTAAGGAATGTGTGAGCCTCGGTATCGTAAAACTGTTTAGTTGAGAGTTTAGAGAGTTTACCGCGCTCGTAGAGGCGGTGCATGATGCTGTCAGCCATCTCTTCGTGGATCTTTGCAGCGGGTTCTAGCGCGGAACCGCCGTAGAAATCAAGCGAGATATTGTAGGCGTTAAGAGCGCTTTTCTGCAGGTTGTGATTATGATTAACGTAATCAAGGATGGTACCCTCGTAGCCCTCTTCTTCAACCTTTTTACGATAACCCTCTGCAATAGGAGAGCCATAGCAGTCAGTTCCCGAGATAAACAGAACGTTTTTCTGGCCAATACGATCTCTTAAGAAACGAGCAAAGAAATCTGCTGGGACAAAGACGCCCGCAATATGTCCGAAGTGGAGATTTTTATTACCGTAGGGCATACCACCGGTAATGACAGCGCGCTTAGGAAAATGAGGGCGGTTGTTCATGTCGTAGCTTTCGGCCATGGATACCTCGCAGTTGGAATTAGTAGATTTAAGCAAATTGTCTTCTTATTCTAATCTTTTTTGATTCACTACACGAATAGATTCAGAACTCGATACTATAGTGAGTAGAAATTATGTGAGGAGTGTATGTGGGAAGAAAAAAGCCAAAGACAAGCCTTGAGTTTGTTCTAAAGGATCCACCAAAGTCCGTGGTGACGCCCTTCCTTGTGGCTGACCTTGCACTTTTACTTATGTTTGTGTGCCATATTCCGCTGATGGTTATGGGAGAGCTCCCACCCAATGACATCCTTCCAGCCGTGTTGGGTCTTCTAGGAAGCATGTTGGCAGGTGGCTTGATTCTTGTGTGGATTACCCGCGTCAATAAGCGAGATTTTAGGTCTTTGGGTCTTCGAGTAAGCTCCTGGCCAGGATTTATGCGCGGAGTTACCTTTGGCTTTTTGATGGTGCTGTTTACCTTTGGCTCTATCATGCTCATTGAAGGCTTTGACTTTAACTTCAATGCTTCCTATAACATTTTTGCCGCTCTCTTTTTACTTGTGGCAACCCTTATTGAGTCTGCTGCAGAAGAAATATTGTTTAGAGGTTACCTACAAACTGGCGTTGCAGCTAAGAGTTCTTTCCCTGTAGCGCTTGTGCTTCAAGCAGTGCTCTTTACCGCAACGTATGGACTAACGCCTAACATCTCTATTGCCGCAGCAATCTCAGTCTTTTTGATGGGCATTCTTTATGGCTTGGTGTTTTGGCTTACCGATAATCTGCTCATGACTATTGCTATGCACTTTATCTGGAACTTTGTAACTGGTCCTATTCTTGGCATTTCAGTCACCACCGCACTTCTTCCTACCACGCTCTTAACAGCGTATCCTGCAGCATCTGAGTTTATCTCGGGTGGCGCCTACGGTATTGAAGCAAGCGTTGTTACCATTTTTGTATGCCTTGCTGCCTGCGCTATAGTAGGTTGGAAATGTTATAAGGCACAAGGCGAGAAGAACTAATGGCTTCAAACATGCTCCAGTCAATTGAGACTCTTTCAGTAGAGCCGGGAACACCGCTTTTGCTCCATGCATGCTGTGGTCCATGCTCGCTTGAACCTTTAAAGCACCTGAGGGAAGAGGGTTTTGAGCCTACCATTTGTTGGACCAACCCTAATATTCAGCCTGTTGAAGAGCATGACAGGCGTCTTCAGACATTGCTTGAGTGGGCTCAAGAAGAAGCTCATGTTGAGGTGATTGTGGCGGGAGATCCGCGAGAGCAGTGGGAGCGAGCTGTGGCCCCTCAGGGATTTGAGCGAGACCGTCGCTGTCGTGCTTGTTACGCAATCCGCTTGGCAGAGAGTTGTCGTGTGGCGGCTGAGCGCGGGTTTGAATACGTTTCTACAACACTGGCTGTCTCGCCCTATCAGCTCTTTGATGCGTGCGAGGATGAGCTGGTGTCCATTGCACACGCTCACGGACTGACGCCTGTGTGGAGAGATTTCCGTCCGTTTTACCCAGAGGCTACAAAAGAGTCTCGTGAGCTTGGTATGTATCGACAAAATTATTGCGGTTGCAGATATTCTGCGGCCGAGGCTCAGATAGAGCGTCATGAAGCTCGTGACGCAAGAAAGGCAGCACGTCATGCGAACTGACGATTTTGATTACAACCTTCCAGAAGAACGTATTGCACAAGCTCCTGCTGAGCCAAGAGATTCCTGTAGGTTGTTGGTTCTGCATAGAGAAGATGGCCGCATAGAACACAAGCACTTCACTGATATTGTGGAGTATCTTGAGCCGGGCGATTTGGTTGTAGTTAATCAGACGCGCGTTATGCCAGCTCGCCTTGTAGGCAAAAAGCAAAATACGGGCGGCGTTTCAGAGACGCTGCTTCTCAAGCGCCGTGAGGACATTGATGCTCTTGGTGGTGTTTGGGAGTGCCTGGTAAATCCCGGCAAGCGTTTAAAGCCCGGTGCGGTAATTGAGTACCGTGCGGGTGGATTACACGCCCCAGATTCTGCTCCCGTTGTGCTCACAGGCACTATTGTGGACTTTATTGACGACAACAGGGGAGGTCGCCTGGTGCGTTTTGAAGCACAGGGAGACCGTACCCTTGACGAGGCTATTCATGAGGCAGGTCATGTTCCACTGCCCCCATATATTACACAGTACGAGGGAGACCCAGAGAAGTACCAGACGGTCTACGCTATGCATGACGAACATTCCGCCGCAGCTCCCACCGCAGGCCTCCACTTCACTCCTGAGCTTATTGAAACCATCAAGGCAAAGGGTGTTCAGTGGGCATCTGTTGAGCTTGAAGTTGGAATTGATACCTTTAGGCTGGTAACGGAGGATGACCCTACCAAGCATGTTATTCATACTGAGCGCTACCACGTAGCTCCAGAAGTTGTTGAAGCAGTAAAGGCCACCAAAGCCGCTGGTCATAAGGTTATTGCTATTGGTACCACCAGCGTTCGCTCGCTTGAGAGCGCCTGGGATAGTCAGATTCCTGCAGATGAGCCTCCTGTTGTGGCTCGTCGCTTTGAGGAGGCAGAAGACTCTGCTGCAGTGACTCATAAAGGTGACATGGTTGCTCGCGAAAACGCCACTACCAACCTGTATCTGATGCCAGGCTCTACATTCCACGTGGTAGACACTATGGTGACCAACTTCCATGTGCCGCGTTCTACTTTAATGATGCTTGTTTCTGCATTTGCTACCCGCGAACAGATTATGAATGCCTATCAAAGTGCCATTGACGAGAAGTACCGCTTCTTGTCATTTGGTGATGCCATGATCATCATGTAAGGCACGGTCATTGGCCCATGATTCAAATGTGAGTTTTATTAAAAAAGACGCCCCAAGAGGCGTCTTTTTGTGTACCAGTAAAAAGTTGGCTTATGGCCTGTTGAATATCAGCCATACAAAGAGCGCAAGAATCACTATCATGCCAATGACCACGGCGATAAAACCAATGCGCTGTCCACGAGTTGCTTCACGAAGGATTTTCTCGCCACGAATAAGGCTCTTAAGTGTGTGTTGCTTTGCATTTACGTTGATGATTTGCTCGTCAACAGACTTTCTTAGCTGCTCAGTAATTTCTGGTGTTGCATAAATCTCTTTAGCGTCGTCAATGATTGTCTGCGCCGCATCATGTTTGTCTGCCGCCTCATTAAAGAGTTCTTTGGCAGTCTTGATCTTTTCTTCAAGAGTCTCAATATCTTTGCTTAAGATTCTTTGACGGGCATTAGCTTCAGCCACTACTGCGTCATATTCTTGTTGCTTCTGCTCATAGTCTGCACGAGCAGCGTCGATAGAGGATTCCGAGTACTCCAGGGACTTACCTTGAGTCCAGTAGTGTGTTTGTGCCATTTCAAGAGAAGACTGGAAAGAGCTCTGTAGTTCCTCAACTTGCTTTTGGGCCTGCTCTGCACGAGCAAGCTCTGACTTAAGGTCTTCCTCAATACGAACAATTGCATCGTGATTGGCAGCAGGATCTGTCTTGAGACCCGCGATTTCTTCTCTGAGAGAAAGTTGTCTTGCCTGAGAGTTTTCTAGAGCCTTACGCGCGGATGCTACAGCTGCATCGCGTTTTTCGGTAACTTCTTTGAGCTGTGCTTCTGCATTTTTGACGCCACGTTGTGCTTCAGAAATAGTCTTAGAAATGTCATCAAGTCTACCTTTTGCGGTTGCAGCAACCTCTTTATAGGGTCTAATTTTTGCTTCATCGTCAATCTTTTGCTGTTCAAGACGGTGAATCAACTGGTTTTTCTTAACTGTGAGAAGGTCAACCTGCGTAGACTGTTCGCTCATTACTCCAGCAGCTTCAGCGATAATACGCTGCTGTTCAGCAATAATGTCGTCGTAAGAATCCCTGACATGGTCTCGATGCTCAAGATCTTCTTTATCTTTTGCAAGGTTTTCTTCCATTTGTTTGAGCTGCTGCTTGGCATTGTTGGTTTCTCGTGCTGCTTCATGCACCTCTTTGGTTGCTTGGAAACCCTCCGCTACAGCGGTGGTAGCGGTCTCAAAAGCACTGCTTACACCTTTAGCAACCACTTGAGTTGTTTGTTGTGCAATCTTTTGGATATCTTGTGACTTAGTATCTTCAGTCTTATCTGTTGGTTCAGTTTGCTCTTCAGAAACTGGTACTTGAGTATCTGTTGTATCCAGCTCTTCGTGTTCAGAGTTCTGGAAATCGTTTTCAGTCATTAATTCCTCCTGTAAGAGTTCTGACTTTCTATTTTTACCCTGTTTTTGGGCAATTCATAGTCTAATTTGGTTCTTTCTGGAAATAAGATTGGATATAATACGTTATGTTTTGTTACGATAGTAACGATTAATCGAGAATAACTCTCGAGTAGATTTGGTTATCCGGAAAGGGAGTCCACTTATGGTTTCAAAGCAGACTACTATCATTAACGCAACTGGTCTTCACGCCCGTCCAGCATCCGTCTTTGTTTCTGAGGCAAAGAAGTTTGAGAGCAACGTCACCATCAAGAATGTTGACAAGGACTCCGCTCCAGTTAACGCTAAGTCCATCATGATGATTCTTGCTGCTGGTCTTGGTACTGGTACTAAGATTGAGATTGCCTGCGACGGCGCTGATGAGCAGGCAGCTCTTGACGCTCTTGTTGCTCTCGTTGATAGCGGCTTTGGCGAGTAAGTTTTTAACTTACATAAAATTGCACGTTAAGCCCGGCATCAGCCGGGCTTTTTTCAAAGAGAGGTTAGTATGACATTTGTTGCAACATGGCTTGTAACTACTGTTGCTACGTTGGTGGCCTGCACCATAATCCCCGGGATGACTATTGTGGGCGGCTCGTGGGCGGGTCCTATTCTGTTTTCTTTTGTGCTTGCGGCAGTAAACACGGGTATCAAACCCATTGTCAAACTGTTCTCATTGCCTATTAACGTACTTACCTTAGGTATTTTCTCGCTCTTCATTAACGCATTTATGCTTGAGCTTGCAAGTTTTATTTCTAGGAATTTGCTGCATGCAGGTGTTGCTATTGATACCTTAGGCACGGCAATTTTGGGCTCGATTGTTATCTCGATTGTCTCTTCAATTGTGATTAGCCTCACTGGTCTGAAGAAGGAGAACCTTTCCTAAGTTCCTTTTGGGCTTTATCAAGCTTGGCAAAACTTTCCGAGATAGCAGAGGTAATCTGAGAAATCTGCGATGACTCGGTAATGTTTTCAATTAAAGATGTTGCGGATGCATTGACAAGCGAACTAAGGAGGTCAAAGAAGACCTCTTTAGTTTGCTTTTCTGTTTTAGTGAGCGCTGCAACAACAGGCTGTAAGTTTGCAGGTGAGCTAATAATGTCGCTGAAATAGACTGCTCCACCTGCAGAGAGGGCGTCAAAGAGCTCATTGGTAAAGTGCTCACGATCAGAGAGCGGGAGTTCTTTATACCAGTTGCTAAATGCCTCATTAATCTTTTTGCATTCCAGCTGGAAGTCGTCAGCAAACTCAAAGGTATTGCGCAAGACTTGCCATGAGACACCGTCGTGAGCCATCATGCCTGTCTCAGAGCTTTTTACGATGAGCTTTGGTACAGCAGGATCATCAAAAATCATGCCAACTACACTAAACTCAGGCAAAATTCTGATGTATTTATCTCCAAGCACCTTGTGGGCTGTGGTGGGGAGAATTTCTGGACACATATTAGGTCCATCGTTGCTCCAGACGCGATCAAGCGCGCCAAGCAGCTCGTTAGGGCAGACTGTTGCTGCGTATGCTGCAAGGTTGCCACCCTTTGAATGACCACCAACCATAACGTTTGCACAGGTATTACTGTTTCCTTCTGCAAGGTGCTCTCGAATACGCCTCTCAAGATATAGGGCTGCTGATTTATCAGCGGATGTAACCTGGAAGCTGAGGTTGAGGTTTTCTCGCCAGCCAACCAGGGTGCCGTCGGTTCCTCTAAACGAAACAAACATCTGCCCCGTAGGAAGATAGGCGGTAAACGCTGCAAACTGCATGCTTTTCTCGACATTAATACGATCTACATAGCGACCAAGCTCAATGTTGGCAAAACGAGGAGCGTTAACAAGCGCTTCAAGGAAGGTTCCATCAACGCGAGAAAATCCTGTGATAAGAGACGGGTCATCTTTAAGTTTTTCCAGCATTTTTGCGCAGGCGTCACCAAGTAGAACGCGTTTCTCGCTACGCTCAGAAGGAACAACCCCGCCAAATCCCAGGTAAGAAAGGATTGAAAGGATCAGGTTATCAACGTTGTTAAAAGGGTCTGTTTCAAACGTCAAATCGCCGCGCCAGTGTAGATAGTCAACGACATTTGCCATGATGCCTCTTTCCTGCTGGTACTTTTCGTATACTAAGCATAGAGGAAGTTTGATTAATTTGGGGAGAAGCCCGTGGAAAAAGCTACCGTTTCTTCAAAAGCAACTGCTACTAAGAAGCGCTTTGTTTTTGCAGATGTTCTTACCATTTTGGCAGGTATTGCTGTTGTGATGCTGCATACCTCGCTTAACGTTTTTTCTCTTGCACACACTAAAACATGGGCCTTCTCTTTAGCTCTGCAAGCTGCGTTTATTTACGCGGTACCAATCTTTTTTATGTTAAGCGGCATGAATTTGCTTGGGTATAGAAGCAAATACTCCACAAAGACATTTTTTATGAAGCGTGCCAGAAAGACGCTGATGGCTCTTATTTTTGGCAGCCTAGCGGTGTATCTGATGTACGTGCTTTTTCCTACAAAGTTTTGGGGTGCCGAAGAGGTTGCGTCAAGCGCTGGTGTTGCCGATTTTGTAAAGCGCTTTCTAACCAATAACGTTAACAGCACTCTTTGGTTCATCTATACCATTTTGTATCTGTATCTTTTGACACCTATGCTTTCTTTGGTAGTTCAAAAGAAAGAAACCCTGCTCTATGTTATGGCTCTTACGCTCTTTGTTAGCTTTGGATTGCCGCTACTTGAGTTCATTGGCGTTCGTGGTGTTTACTTTGATCAGCTGTTTAGATGGGCTGCGTTTAACAGCGATGGTCTTTTTTACTATCTGCTGGGATATTACGTTAAGACGTATTACGACGAGCTTCCACAATTTACTAAAAACAATCTTGTGCTTGTTACTATTTTCTTGCTTTCTTCTGCAGCTATGTTTGGCTGGGGACTTATTGCTAATAATTTTGGAACTCCATTGACTCCAGAAATGACTTATCAGAGCTATCCAATTGCCATAAGAAACTTCCTCTGTGTAGCGCAAGCGGCATCTTTGTTCCTGTTTGTACTAAACCTTGAACCAAGACTGCAGGAACTTTCCGATGGTGCCAAGAAATGTATCAGCACAGTATCTGCTGGTGTTTTAGGAGTCTATCTGTTCCAGATTCCTGTTATTAACTTCTTAGGACTAAGACTTGGCCGATTCCCATACAGCTTGCTTGGTAACGCTTTTGTACGAGGCATTTTTGTCTTTGTAGTCACAATTGTTGTAGTTATGGTGTTCCAGTGGCTGATGAGACGGGTCAAGAAAGCTCAAAAGACTAGCACTGAGAACGCTTAAGTCTATTAGTTTTGACCAGTGACTAGTGTGAGTGTTGCTTCTCCAGAAGCGTTTGCCGTACTTACATCAACGTCAATGACGCCTGGTAGATTGCTTGCAATTTCCACAATTTGAGACACGCTGACCTCTTCAGAGAGCTTTCCGTTTGTTCGCTGTTCAAAGAGGGCGCCTGCAAGTACACCACGCATATGTTTTGCGTTATGCGAAACAACACTGCGCTTTCCTGTACGAGGATCTTCTCGCTGTATAACAACTTGCAACAGCTCACAAGGATGCTTTGCCGAAGGCGTCCACATCTTTCTGTATTCACCCGAGCGACAATCCACAACTATTTGATCTTTTAGAGCAGCATGCAACAGGGGATTGAGCTGTTTTTTCCAGTACGTTGCAACGGTTCCAATGGTGGGCAGCTTGATTGAGGCAGAAAGTCTATAGTTGGGGAGAAGGTCGAGTGGTCTTACAACACCCCAGAGACCAGAGAAAATCATGATTTCTGAGTTGAAAATATCTGCTGGTAATGTGACCGTTTTCTGCGTGTTTTCTACCGTGACGCTTTCAAGCGTCTGTTTGAATTTTGTAGCTTCAAACAGCACGCCAGTATAGAGGTTGAGCGCGGTTGTGGTTGGAGCTTCATAGATGTCTAGGTTGTCGGCAATGTCACCGACGGTATTAGGACCAATTTTAAGTATCTGAGCTGCATCTGCTTGAGAGCACACCTGGTGCAAGTCCTTGATGAGTGTTTCTCGACAGGCAGTGAGTTCAGAGCCAAATAAAAGTGATGAGAGGTCAAGAGAAGGCCCCGAGGTAGGAGCAGTTTTTCCTGACGATGGAGGAAGCAAAATAATCATGAAAATCCTTCTGATACGGGATTTTTAGTTGTTGTTTAGTTTGATTCTAATTTATGTCCGGTGTGCGTGGTAACTTAAGAAGTAAGAATAATCGGAGAGGTGACGTATGGGCTTGCTTCTGTACAAACAACAAACAGGTGCTTTCTTATCGGACTCTGTTCAAGAGCAGCTAAGAGCTTCGCTTGAGAGGTGGGGGTCTGCTCAGCTCATAGTGCCTTCTTCCGATACTGTGTTGTTAGTTAAGAGACATCTTGGTGCCATCCAAGAGCTCTCTGTTGGCGTGAATGTTTCAACTTTTGATGAGTGTATACGTGACCTGTGGAAGTTGTACGGAAGCTCTGATCGTCTGCTCTCGGCTACGCTTCGCAAAGTGTTTTTCCAGCAGATTTTGGACGGAATGTCAGCTGATGAGCTAGGTTCTTTGAATGTTGGCAAGGGTACTGTAGAGCTTTTGTCCAAGCTTGCTCCAGAGTATCTTACTGAGCTCGATCAGATTATGGCCTCCGGTCAACTTTCTGCTGGTCAGATGAGTGCTTGCAAGGTGTTAGAGCGCTATAAGATGCTGCTTGAAGAAAAGTCTTACGTTGAGATGTGCCAGTGTCTTGATTATCTGCTTCATTCTATTCCGGCGCAAGGACCTGCACTTGTTTTCTCGCGAGTTGAAGATCTTTCGGAGGTGCGCCTTAAGTTTGTGCGCAGGCTGTCGCAGAAGCGGGACGTGGTGTTTTCTCTCTACGTACCCGAAGGACCTGCGGGTTATGCGGCAGAGCAACAGCTAGAGTTGCTGGGCGGCTCGGGATGCGATTGTCGTGTGGACGTGGAGTCGGCGCTAGCCGCAAAAAGTCAGGAGCTCAACGATCTTCTCGCCAGGGTGTTCAGGGCCCAGGAGGGCAATGAGGTTACGCCGAGCGGTGCAGTAACGTTTTTGTCGCCGCTGGGTCAGCATGCCGAGGCAGAGTCTATAAGCAGGTATATCTCTCAGCGCATTGAGTCTGGTAGTAAGAGCTTTGTGGTGTACGCCTCAGATTCACAAAGGGTTTGGGACGCGCTCTCGCAAAAGCTTGCAGCAAAGGGGATCGCTGCTCACTATAAGCGCTTGATACGCATTCAAGATTCACTTGCAGGCAGCGCGTTTGCTAGCTTGATTGATGCGTATGTCACACTCAGTGAACGCGCAGAGCTCGAGAAAAACATTGACTACCAGGCATCTGACCATCAGATGGGGGATATGTCGTGGTGGCCACCGCGTACTCTTACGGACTATTTGATTTCTCCTATTTCAGGCATAAGTGTTGAGCGCGCGTGGATGCTGGATAAGAGTTGGCGCGGTAATAGAACGCTGTACGCCACTAGAGTGCTTGAGACGCTTTCTAAGGCGGCTATGAGCTCGCGTTTGTGTGCAGAGACCATCAAGAGCCTTGAGCTTGGCAGAATTGGCTCTGCTGCTCAGCGTATTATTGAATACCTAGCTACAGAAACATCTGATGAGCAGACAGAGGTTGTTCAATCTAAAGAGTTGACGCTTCAGTCTCTTCAAAACCAAGAGTCGCTTAAGATAATGAGCAAGATTGTTTCTTCTGCGCAGGAGCTTCATGAGGCGGGATTAAAGCTCACTCCTCAGACACTCAAATCGTTTATTGACCTCTGTAAAGATCAGTCGGTCATGATGTCTGTTTCTAATGGTGTTGAGTCTGATATTCAGGTGCTGATAGCTCCTGTGAGACAAGCTCATTCCTTTGAGCCACATTCTTTTGATGCCGTTATTTTCCAGGGCATGGATACGTTGAATTTTGGCGTCAAAGCATCAGACGGTGCGCTTCAAGAGTTTGTTCGTTGTGCTAGTTCCATGCCCAAGGTGTCAGAGTTTGCACGTTATCAAAGAGATTTCTATACGGCACTTATAACCGCTTCTACCAGCGTTGCATTTGAGAAGGTTGAACAAAAGGATGTCTTTAATGCAGTAGCTCTCAGTGAGGTTAAAGCTTGCTATCCAAAAGACTATGCAAAGAAAACAGGGGTTGCACGTGGAGAAGAAGAGGTGCTGGTAAACCTGTTGCCTCAAGCTACTGACCCAGAACGTGTTGCAGAACTCCCAACAATCGAGTCTGGTGAGATTGACCCTAAACTAAAAAATATTGTGGTACTCCCACGTTATTTGACTAGGGAGACTCTTGAGCAGGAATTACAGGGTCTTATAGAGGTCTCACGAGAGGGACTACCGCTTCTTTCCGCTTCTCAGATTGAAACGTATCTTGAGTGTCCCTACAAATGGTTCACGCAACGTCGCATTAAAATTTCTCAGGTAGACACTGAGTTTGCTCCAATGCAGATGGGTACCTTTATCCATCGTGTTTTGGAGCTAACACACGCAACACTTTTAGCTGAAGCACTTGGTTGTGATGTGGCTGAAGTTGATTCAGTGGTTGAATCTGCACTTTTGCAAGACATTCCTGGCTCTAGGATTACATCTGATAACCTAGATCATGCAAAACAAGTGTTAGACAGCTGTTTTTCCCAGGTCTGGGATGAGCAATTCAACAACATTAACCGAGTATCTTCAAATGAGCTTATTCCGCATAGCATTCAAGAAAGAAAACAGGTTGAGAATATTCGAGAAGATCTCAAGGATCTTCTCGAGTTTGAAGCTTCGCACTTTATTGGCTATCAGCCTAGGTTCTTTGAGCTTCGTTTTGGTAGAGAAGAAAACGTTGTTGAGTATGCAGGAGCTCAATTTACTGGCTCGATTGACCGCGTAGATGTAAACGCTCATGGTCAGGCACTTATTATTGACTATAAACACAAGGCCACAAAAGATTTGAAGGCTTATTCAGCAAAGTTAAGTCTAGATAGTGAGCTTTCAAAAGAGATTCTGCCAAGGCATGTGCAGTCTGCAATATATGCTCAGATTATGAGAAAACAGCTCACCAAGTATAAACTTGAGCCAGTTGCTGCAATTTATCTGGGCACCAAAGAGCAAAAAGATAAGCCTTCATTTGCTCTTGCAGGCATGGCAACAGAAGCGGCAACAGAACATATTTGGAACATACATCCGGAAGATAAAAAGCTTAGGGACCAGGCAGTTATGGTTGTGTCTCAAAACTCAGCGGAGTTTGCAGACTATTTGGACGCTTGGGAGAATTTAATTGCTCAGAAGGTTCAAGCCATGCTTTCTGGAGATGTTCGAGCCAATCCTTGCGATAAGGATGCATGTAAGTATTGTCCAGTAAAACTGTGTGACAAGAGGAGGTAAGCTACTATGGCTGATACACGTTATACGCCTGGTCAAGAGAAGACCATCAAGACGCTTGATAAGCCTCTTTTTGTTGCAGCAGGTGCTGGTTCAGGAAAAACTTTTACGCTTACACAGAGAATTGTGTGGGCTTTAAAAGAAGGCTCGGGAGCTGACGGAAAGCCGTACCTGAGTAGTCTTGACCAGGCATTGATTATTACGTTTACCAATGCCGCGGCTACAGAAATTAAGGAGCGCGTTAGAGAAGCTCTAGAAAAAGAAGGCCTGCATAGCGCTGCGTTGCAGGTTGATGATGCGTGGATTAGTACTATCCACGGTATGTGCAGCAGAATCTTAAAGATTCATGCACTTGATTTGGGTCTTGATCCTGAGTTTGAAATTATTAACGACATGACCAGAAATCAGCTGGTCAATATATCTATTGAAGAAGTACTCAGAGAACTTTCTCAAGATGAAAGCTATGCTGAGTTTCTCTCAACCTATGCAGGGAACAGAGATACACTGAAGTCTCGTATCGAAACGTTGATTTCATATGCTCAGTCATCTCCTGTAGGAATGGATGCTATTTCATTTGTAGGGGATAGCTCTGACCTGGAAGTTCTAAAAGCGGAGCTAGAGAGTCTCTGTGGTGCACTTGAAGCGCTAAGGGGTGCAATTCTTACCACAAAACCAGATGAAGCAGAGCAGTTACAAAGTGTTCAATCTGAGCTTTCTAGTAAATTGCAGCAACACTTGGTTCTCTCGTTAACTGATTTTGACCAGGCGTTTTGGGAGGCTCTGGGAAAAGCCGTTAAGGCCGTTCGTTCTTCAAAAGAAATAAAAAATGTAAAGGATGAAGCCGCGTACCAGCTTAAAGTTTGTAGCACTTTATTTGGACTTATTCAGGATATGTCTGAGGGTCAGTGTCTGAAAGATGTTACAGAGCAGGTCTACAAGCTCTTTAAACAGAAGAAACTTGCTGTTGGCGGCCTTGATAACGATGATCTTTTGCATCTAACGGCAAAGGTATTCGAAGAGTATCCAGAGATTGCAGCTGTTTACACGGATAAATTCAAGCTTGTAATGGTTGATGAGTTCCAAGATACGGACCAGCAACAGGTGCAGATGATTAAGAGTCTCTCAGGTAAAGATGCTCAATATCTCACAACAGTTGGTGATGCACAGCAGTCAATCTATCGATTCCGCGGCGCTGATGTTGATGTGTTCTTTAGACGTCAAGCAGAGGTTTCAGAAGATTTGCAACCCCGTCTTGTAGATAATTTCCGCAGCCACAACGAAATTTTGCGATTTGTTGCAAAGGTTTGTAGTGCTGATGGCATGATACCTAACTTTATGGATCTGTCCGCTGGGCGAGAAGAACCCGCAACTCCGTTCATCGCTCATTCTCCTCGCGTATATTTTGAAGTCACAAAATTTGAAAAGTCAGGAAATTCTAAGCCAGGCGATGAGGTCACAAGAAGCCAGCTTGTTGCGTATCAACTTGCAGACAGAATTAACACGCTTATGCAGGATGAGAATATCCAAGCAAAAGATGTTGCAATTTTGATGAAATCAGTTAAAAAGGCACAGCCCTATATTGAGGCACTTCGTACCTTTGGAATTGAAAGCGTGGTTTCTGGAGCTTCAACATTTGGTGAGCAGCCTGAGGTTCAGCTGATTGGTAGTCTTTTACAGGCACTCGCAAATATGTACGATTCATACGAGGGACTGTTTCCTGTACTCTCGAGTGAGATTTTTAGTCTTGATGCGTCTGACCTGCTTCTCTTGGGTACTAATTTTGGAGAAAATGGTCAGAAGATTACCAATAGAGATATTGCAGATTCAGTGGTAAATGACGCATGTAATCCACCTTTTGAGATAAGTCCAAAGCTCAAAAATTCTTTAGAGGTGTTGAGTAACGCTCGTAGCTCTCTTTCAAACAAGAGAGTTTCAGACGTCATTAAAAAGGTAGTTCTTGATGCCGGATGGATTTCTCGTCTTCAAAAGATGGGTAATGAGGGGCTGTCAAAGATTGCAAATATCTTTGCAGCTCTTGACCAAATTGATAGCTTGCAAAAGGAACTGAGCATTGGCTTAGCTTCAGTCGCAAAAGCGTTTAGTCAATGGTGCAACACGGCTAAAGAGTCGCCAAAGGTGCTTCACTGCAGCACTCAAAACGCCGTAACTTTTATGACCATTCATGCTTCTAAAGGATTAGAATTTCCTGTTGTTGCTGTTGTAGGAGCTGTATCTGGCCCTAAGGCAGGCGCTGGCAGTGAACCATTTTTGCATGTTAGAAAAGATAATTCGTATCAGATTGCATTCTCAAGCAGTTCTAAAAAACTTCATGAATTGTATGATGGCTGTCATGAGGTTCCTACAAGTATTGATGAGTGCAAGGATCTTCTTGAGTGGAGAATGTTCCTGGAAACTCAAGAGAATGAGTTTGAAGAGCAGGAGCAGAACCGCCGTCTGTATGTTGCTTTAACACGCGCACGAGAAGCAGTCATTCTTACTTCAACTATCGACCTTACTAAAGAAGGAATTAGCCCTCGTTATACACGCAAGATTACAGATGCCTTGTTTGGAGACCCCCCACTTTCTGCTGGTGAGCATCCGTTTGAATATGGTGGAAACCTTGCTGGTTGTATGCGTGTAGTTCAGGGTTCTGGCAAGAAGGATGAGCCAATTCAGGTTGAAGGTTTAGAGTTGGTTGAACCTTCTGATTGCAAGCCAAGTGAAGAGGAAAACTCTCAGGCTGTTGAAACGTTTGACCTCTATGAGAAGGTTGAGCTGAGCATTACGCCAGAAGCTACGTATGACCAGCGAGAAGGTTTCTTTAGTTATTCTTCCGCTCACCAACAAATGGCAGAGAACTTTAAGGGTGAGAATAACAAGGCACTTGAGGAAGAGCACCAGGCACAAAGCCTGGAATATGATGCAAATAACCCTCAACCAGTAACTGAGACTTCTGTGATTTTGGCTGGTTCATTAGCTGATGATGGAGTAGATCCAACCAGCCTTGGTTCAGCCTTCCATGAGCTGGCTCAGATCATGGTTGAGACTCAGTCTAAGGTTGATGACAGCACGATTGATAGATTGTGCCTGAAGAATAGTGTTCCTCAGCGCGTTGTATCTCGAGTTAAACAAGCACTTGAGCTGTGGGGCAACTCTAAGATAAGACAGGAAGCTCTTGCTCATGATGTGGTTATTGCGGAGTCTCCTTTTACGCTGCAGGTTGATTCTGAATATGGGAACTATGTAGAAGGAGCCATCGATCTTCTCGCCTATAATAAGGGAAGTAAAGATGCGCTGGTAGTTGACTATAAAACAGGCGATAAGGGCCTCAGTGCCGCTCAGATTTACGAACATCATCAAATGCAGGCAAATTTCTATGCCTACGTTTTGATGCAACGTGGATTTACCAAGGTTGAGTGTGCGTTTGTTTGTGTTGAGGTTGAAGAAGCTGGTCAGCCACACGTTGCTCGTTACACGTTTGATGTAAACCATCAACCACGGCTTTAAGGAGGCAAAAACGTGCCTTTTGCACATGTTGTTTTAGACATACCAACTCGTGCTCTCTCTGGCACGTTTGACTACGCCATTCCAGAATCTTTGGAAGAGACTGCGGTTGTAGGAACAACGGTCTTGGTGCCGTTTTCTCACAGGCAGGTTGTTGGCTACGTTGTGGGTGTCTCAGACCATGTGTCTTCAGGTTTGGATGTTTCACGCGTCCTCCCAATAACACAAGTTCTAGCAGATTCAGCGTTTGATGAGCAATCTGCACAGGTAGCAGAATGGATGAGCAAAGAGTATGCCTGCAGTTATGCAGACGCCTTACATCCGTTCTTAGCGCCTGGACAAAAAGTTAAAGTCACCAGAAAAGATGCAGATTCTCCTTGGCAACTTGTTTGCGAGAAGTCCGGTCCTGTTGATGAGCGCTGGGTTGAGTTGACAGAAAAGGCGGCAGAATTTACGCCTGCAGCAAATGCAAGCAAGCAACGTTCGGTGCTTGAGGCTCTCGCACAAGGTGCTATGAAGTTATCCGAGCTCTCGGCTACCATTCCAGGAGCTCGTAGTGCGGTTACTGCGCTGCAGAAAAAAGGCATTGTTGAGGTCCGCACTCAGCGACAAATTCGTGGAAGTCAGGAGGGTCTGGGAACCACGCTTTCAAGTGGCGTAGCTCCTCGTCCTCAACAGCTTACTGAGGGCCAAGAGTCTGCCCTTAAAGCAATCGAGGCTGCACAAGCTGCTGCTCAGGGCGATGTTGTGCTTATTGATGGCGTAACGGGCTCAGGTAAAACTGAGGTATATCTCTCTGCTATTGAGAATACTTTAGCGGCGGGCAAGGGTGCTGTAGTACTTGTCCCAGAAATTTCTCTTACGGCACAAACAGTCGGCCGGTTCCGCTCGCGTTTTGGCGAGCAGGTGGCCGTTCTCCACTCAAAGCTTTCCCTCGGTGAGCGTTTTGACCAGTGGGATCTGATTAGGCAGGGTACGGCTCGCGTGGTAGTAGGTGCTCGATCTGCCCTGTTTGCGCCCATCCAAAACCCTGGACTGTACATTATTGACGAGGAACACGAGGCTTCATACAAGCAAGATTCGCTCCCACGCTATCACGCAAGAGAAGTTGCTGCTCAGATGGCTCGTCTGCGCGGAGCCGCGCTGGTGCTTGGCTCTGCAACACCATCGCTCGAGAGCCTTTATAGAACAGCTCAAGGAAGCTGGCGTGGCACTAACTGGACGCGCGTTGCCATGACTCAGAGGCCTGGCGTGGCGGTGCTCCCGCAGGTCCAGGTAGTTGATATGGCTTCCCAGTTCAAAAATGGAGGTAGATCGGTCTTCTCGGCAGCTCTTGCTCTTGCGCTGCAAGAAACAACAGAGCGTGGAGAGAAAAGCGTTCTACTCCTTAATCGTCGCGGATTTGCAAACTTTTTGATGTGTCGCGAGTGTGGTTGTGTGCCCGAATGTCCGCATTGCTCGACGTCTCTCACGTACCATGAGCGCACGCATTCTTTGGTCTGCCACAGTTGTGGTAGGCAATGGTCCCAGCACGCGTATCCTAACCCTTCCAGCAAATGCCCAAACTGCGGGAGTCGTTACATGGGGGCATATGGCGTGGGAACGCAGCGTGTAGAAGACGAGCTCAAGCTGTTGCTTGGTAGCGATGCGCCAATTATTCGTATGGACGCTGATACCACGGCCAAAAAGGGCGAACACCAGCGACTCCTTGAGCTCTTTGACGCAACTCCAGGAGCGGTGCTCATCGGCACGCAGATGATTGCAAAAGGACTGGATTTTCCAGACGTAACCTTAGTTGGCGTTATTAACGCTGATACCATGCTTAAACTGCCAGATTTTAGAGCAGCTGAGAGAACTTTTGACTTGCTTGAGCAGGTTGCTGGTCGTGCGGGCAGGGGAGAAAAGCCTGGTAAGGTCATCATCCAGTCGTATTGGTCAACACATCCTGCTATTGCTTCTGTTGTGACCCATGACAGGCGTCCGTTTCTTGACGCAGAGCTTAAAGAAAGAAGGGAAGGAGCTTATCCGCCCTTCTCGCGCTTGTCTAACGTGCTTTTCTGGGGCGCTTCAGAAAAAGAAGTTCGCCGCGCAGCAGATCAGATGGCGGAGGCGCTGCATGCAAAGTTAGACTCACAATCTGGATGGGAGATTTTGGGTCCTGCTGATTGTGTAAAAGCAAAGGTAAAAGATAAGTACCGCAGACACATTTTAGTAAAATCTCCCGTAGATGCTCAGGTGGGAGAAATTCTTTCTGAGTGTGCTGCTTCACTTGATAAAAGAGTGGGTATCAACATGACATTAGATGTTGATGCTTACGACATGATGTAAGGATTGTTATGAGTTCTGAAGTTGATGATATGGTGCTTTGGCCAGACCCTCGTCTGAGCCAAAAGTGTGAAGAAATTGACGATATTAACGACGATGTTCGTAAGATGGCCGAGCATATGCTCAAGGTTATGTATGCCACCGACGGCGTAGGTCTTGCTGGCCCTCAGGTTGGCTACATGAAGCGCATGGTAGTCATCGATGTTGATTACCCAAACGGTCAAGAGAACCCTTTTGTGCTCATTAATCCAGAGATTAAAGTTGCAGATGGTGAGCCTCGTGTATATGAAGAGGGTTGCCTTTCGTTCCCGGGCATTACCGTTCCTGTTACGCGCCCAAGCCACGTTGTCGTTCATGCATATAACCTTGATGGCGATCTCATGCGCTACGAAGCAGAAGGAGACCTTCTCGCCGTCTGTCTACAGCATGAGATTGACCACATTAATGGCGTAACCATGCCTGACCATCTGGGACCAGGTGCTCGTATGGAGACATTGCAGGAGTACAAAGAGGCACTGGCTTCTGGCGCTCGCCCTGGTCAAACAGACTATTAGGAGTTGACATGCGCGTAGTCTTTATGGGAACTCCAGACTTTGCTGTTCCGTCGCTCAAAAAACTTGCTCATGATCACCAGGTAGCTCTGGTTATTACAAGGCCAGATGCTGTTCGTGGTCGTGGTAAGGCGCTTGAGCCGTCTCCTGTAAAAGACTGCGCACAAGAGCTTGGCCTGCCCGTTCTTGAGGCAAATCGCATGACTCCAGAAGTAATTTCTGCCATGCGTGAAGCACAACCAGAAGCGCTTTGCGTAGTTGCTTTTGGCTGCATTTTGCCAGATGAGGTTATATCTCTTGCGCCTTACGGTGCTCTGAACGTGCATGCATCACTACTGCCTCGTTGGCGAGGAGCTGCTCCAATTCAGCGCGCAATCCTCGCAGGTGATGCTGTTGCTGGCGTTTCTATCATGAAAATTGCTCATGAGCTTGACGCAGGAGATTGGTGTAAGCAAGCATCGTGTGAGGTTGGCTCCAAAAATACTGAGCAGCTCACTGACGCACTAGCACAGCTAGGTGCTGATGCTCTGTCACAGGCTCTTTTTGAGCTCAAGGATGGTTCTCTTGAGTGGCAGGTACAAGATGAGCGAGAAGTAACGTTTGCTCCTAAAGTTACCAAGCAAGAAATGAAGCTTGCTCCAGAAGATTCCGCTCAGGTAAACGCCCTGAGGGTTCAGGCTTCCTCTGATACCGCTCCAGCTCGTGTATCTGTTGGAGGCAGGTCTCTTCGTGCTTTGTCCGCTCAACTGGCACCAAGTGAAGTTTCTGTTGCTCAAGGTCAGGTTGCAGTTCAAGATCACAGGTTGTTCCTCGGCTGTGCTGAAGGAGCCCTTGAGCTTCTTGAGGTGCGTCCAGATGGCAAGCGCTCTATGGATGCAAAATCATTTGCAGCAGGACTTCAGAAGTCCCAGATGACCTGGCAGATGCTTCAATAATGGCCACCTTAACTCCTGCTCGAAGAGTAGCTTACCAAGCATTTTTTGAGTGCAGACGCAATAACCTACGTATTCGTGATTACTTACGAGAGTCAAAAGATTTCTTGGAACTCTCTGTACAAGACAAAGCTTTTGCTACTCGTCTTGCTCTGGGGGCAGCTCTTACTAAAGGCAAACTTGATGAAGCTTTAAAGAATCATCTTAAGTCAGGTATTCATCTAGAGCCAAAGGTACAGGACGCTCTCCGTATTGCTGTATTTGAGGTTTTATATTTAGAGACTAGACGTGACGCCGCCATTAGCCAAGGTGTTGAGCTGGTAAAGTCTGTCTCACGGCGTTCATCAGGTCTTGCAAATGCTGTGCTGAGAAAAATTTCTGAAAAAGAAGCTCAGCTTACGCGTGCAAAGAATCCCAAAACACCTTCAGAGCTTTCGTGGGCGTCAGGCATTCCTGAATGGATTTGCTTGGAGATTATTGAGTCACTTGGAGAATCTGCTGCTCAAAAACTCATTCTTAATCTTAAAAACCCAGCTCCTGTGTACGTTCTACAAAGAAGCGTATCAGAACAACAATTGCAGAGCAGTTCTTTAGAGTTACAGCAAACAGTTCTGCCAGATGTGTATGAAGTAAAAAATCCTGCTCAACTTAACGTTGATGCATATGTAAAGAAAGTTCAGCTTGTTCCTGCAGATTTAGCTTCTCAGCTTGTGGCACTTCTCGCGGCATCCTATGTGGACCAAGACATGCTTGAGGTCGGACAGGGTAGAGGAACTAAGTCTTTGCTGCTCTCTCATGCTTTTGAGGTACTTGGTAAAAAGGATGTTCCGATTACTGCAGTTGAACTATTAAAAAGTAAGTCCCACGTTTCAAAAAGAAGATTGAAAACAGCAGGTATTTCTGATCAGGTAACTTCACTAACGTTTGATGCCACACAGTTTGAATTGCCAGAGGTGCCAGTGGAGCTCAATCAAAGCTTTGATGTAGTGTTTATTGATGCACCTTGCTCTGGTTTAGGTACGCTTCGTCGCCATCCAGAGATTGCATGGAATCTGTCTGCAGAAAGTTTGTATGACGGTGGAGAGCTTACTGCTTTACAAACAGAACTCTTAAAAAGCAGCTGCAGTAGGGTAGAGACTGGTGGCTATTTAGTTTACGCAACCTGCTCGCTTTCCAATTCAGAAAATCAGCAGGTAATAGATGATTTTCTCGCTAGCTCAGAGGGTTCTGATTTTGAGGCACAGAATCTTCACGAGTGTCCAGCTCGTCATGTTTTAACGTCAGAAGCACAAGAGTTTCTCGACACATGTATTACCCCAGAAGGGTTTTTGCAGACTGCTTTTGCTTCCGCTGATTGCGACGCTCACTTTATGGCAGTCCTTAAGCGCAAATAAAAGCTCTTGCTGTGTATTACAACAAGAGCTTGACAGTTAACTTAACAGTACCGTTTAGTAAGTGCCTCAAAGGGTCCGCGCGTGGGATTACTTTCCTTTGCTATCGGTATTGTAAAAACCGCTGCCCTTAAAGACGATGGTTGAGGTGTCGTACACGCGCTCAGTTGTATGTCCGCATTTTGGGCACTGAGGAGCTTCAATTTTTAGGCTCATCGGGCGCTCAATCTCAAAGGTATTGTCGCAGTGTGTGCAATGATAGCTATAACGTGCCATGCTTCCTCCATGAAAACTGTTTCTAAACGTGAGATACTTTACCCTACTTAGAGTAGATATTTCACGATTGCAACTAATTAGTTCGTTCATGGAGGCATTATGCAGGTGACCGGTGCAATATTTGATTGCGATGGAACCCTCGTTGATTCAATGTGTGTTTGGCACAATGTGTTTGGTGCTGTACTTTCTAACTATGGCAAGACCCCTGATTCAGATATGTTTAACCGCGTGGAGGCGGTTTCGCTCATAGGCGGATGCCAGATTTGTGTCGATGAACTTGATTTGCCTGTCACAGCAGAGGCCTTATACGAAGAGTTTTGTGCGTACGTAACTGACCAGTATCAACATCACGTTTCAATCATTCCTGGCGCTAAGGAGTTCTTGCAAGAACTCTACGATGCGGGCATTCCTTTGGCAGTTGCATCTTCTACTCCTGTGCGAGAAGTTCGTGCAGCCCTAGCAGCTCAAGGTATTGAGCACCTCTTTAAAACAGTGGTCTCAACGGAAGATGTCGGGGGAGTAGATAAGGTTGAACCTGACGTTTATCTTGAAGCTCTACGTCGTCTTGGTACCGATAAAGCAACTACTTGGGTCTTTGAAGATGCTCCGTTTGGTGCACAGACAGCTCAAAATGCAGGCTTTCCTGTAGTTGCACTCTACAACGACCACGATGGCCGCGATCCCGTCTTTATGCGCGAGCACTCTAACATCTTTGCCCACACGTACGGCGAGTTGTCGCTTCTGCGCCTTCAGGACTACGAGCGCCCTCTAACCTCCGAGCCTTCTGGCGAGAAACCCCTTGAGGCCCTTATTGTTGGCGGATCCCCTAAGGCAATTTCTACAACGACACTCTCGTCCTGCGTACAGAGCGCTGATTACCTGATAGCGGTTGACCACGGCGCAGACGCCTGTCACGCTGCCGGCGTGATTCCACAACTTGCGCTTGGAGACTTTGATTCTGCTACACCAGATACTCTGGCTTGGCTCAAAGAGCAGCAGGTACCTTGCATGAAGTTTAATGCGGACAAGTACGATACCGACCTGGCTCTTGCTCTAAAGTCCGCCGAGTACGAGGCAATTCGAAGAAATAGCAAGCTCTCTCTTACCGTCGTTTCCACGTCTGGCGGCCAGCTTGATCATCAGCTTGTAGTGCTTGGTCTTCTCTCTACATGGGCAAAGGCGGGCAAGGCAAGTGTTCGAGTTATTGAAAATGACTTTGAGATGCGCTTTTTAGCAGCAGGACAATTAGATTTTTGGCAGCTCGATGCATCTGCAGCGGGTAAAAAGATATCTCTTGTTGCTCTGTCTGAGGAGTGTGTGGTTTCTGAAACTGGCATGAAGTGGAATCTTAATCACGAGAAGTTCACACTGCTTGGAGACGATGGCATTTCAAATATTGTTGAAACTAGCAATGCTTGCGTGACGTGCCATAAGGGCTGTCTCTTGGTTCAGCTTTGGAATTAGGACGCTCAGAGGACCATGAATAGGCTTGCGTGTAAGTAACAAGGTCCCAGCAAGTAGCATTTTAATCATAAGCATCAGATAATTAAGCTAAGAAAAAAGGTCGCCGAAGCGACCTTTTTAAGTTTGAGGTAAGACGAGCTAAGTTGCTTAGTTGCGAGCAATCTTGCCGGACTTGAGGCAACGGGAGCAAACATTCATCTTCTTGCGCTGGCCATCGACAACGACAGTAACACGCTGGATGTTTGGCTTAAAGGTGCGGGCCACAGTACGGTGAGAGTGGGAGATGGAGCGACCGGCAACGGCGTGCTTACCGCAGAAATCACAGACCTTCGACATGAGTAAGACCTCCATAGGATAGGCGCCCTCTGCGCCTAAAATTTCCAAATAGCCGAATAAATATAGCACAATATATTGTGTTGTCAAAGCATGAATATAACATTCACAATTAGATAGCTTTTAGACAGCTTTTGAATGTTTTTCATTTATTACACCAAGATTAAATAACAAGAAAAAGATTTGTCAATTGCAAGGTTATCAACTTGTATATATAAGCCGCTTTAATAATAAATGTGCTCTGCGGTATACTAAATAACAATGACTAACCCTGGTTCTTGCGAGAGGAGTTATGTAATGACTACCGCTGTTCCCGGAACACTAAGAGTTTCTAATGATTGCCTTGCTGACCTGGCGGGCTATGCAGCTATGGAATGTTATGGCGTTGTTGGCATGGCAGAGATTGATGAGGCAGCAGGTGTTGCACGTCTTCTTCCAACATACCGACTTCGTAAGGGTATTGATGTGACCCCAACTCCTAAGGGAGTTCAGGTTGACCTTCACATTGTTGTTGAGCAGGGCGTTAACATGGCGTCTGTTGTCGACAATCTTGAGAGCTCAGTAAAGTTTTTGCTTAAGCAAATTGCAGAGCTTTCAAGTGTTGATGTAACTGTACATATCGAGGCCATGCGTAATTCTCGCTAAGCTTTTTGCTTCAAATGAGTAGGAACTGAGGTCTAACGTGATTTCAAATGTCATTCGTACATGCTTCCCTGTAGCAGCTCTTGCCGTTGCAGACAAAGCAGAAGAGATCAACAAGCTCAACGTTTTTCCTGTACCAGATGGAGACACCGGCACTAACATGTCCCTTACCCTGGGCACCGTTGTTCGTGAGGTTCAAGATCTTCCTCAAGATGCAAGCATGCAGGATATTGCAAAGGCAATCACTCACGGTTCTTTGATGGGAGCTCGTGGTAACTCTGGTGTTATTACGTCTCAGATTCTTCGTGGTATTGCCGAGGGTCTGTGTGACGTTAAAAATCCTGAGGCAGTAACTCCAAAGGATATTGCTCACGCATTCCGCCGCGGTAAAGAGGTTGCTTTTAAGGCTGTTAGAAAGCCTGTTGAGGGCACTATTCTTACCGTCCTTAAAGACGTTTCTGCTAAGGCAGATTCCCTTGAGAAGTCTCAGCTCACCCCAGTTGAGGTCTTAGACGCTCTGGTTGTTGAGGCATATGAGTCCGTTGCTCGCACTCCTGAGCTTCTTCCTGTTCTTAAGGAGAATGGTGTTGTTGACTCCGGTGCATTTGGTTTTGCAACCTTCCTGGAGGGCTTTGTAAATGCTGTTACCGGCAAGACTGAGACTACTGATTTCCAGACAACCGTTTCTGTTTCTGACGCTAAGGCTGCTACCAGCGCAAAGGTTGAGATTGAGCTCAACGATGACTGGGAGGGTTCTGAGTATCGCTACTGTAATGAGTTCCTCTTCAAGGCAGATAGTTCAGACTTTGACGAGGAAGCAGCTCTGAACTTCCTGGCAACCATGGGTGATTGCGAGCTTCTTGTTGGTGCAAATCCAGACTACAAGATTCACGTTCACTCAAATACTCCTAACAAGGTTCTTGAGTACATGCTTCAGTACGGCCAGATTTTTGAGGTCTTCATCCATAACATGGATCTTGAGGCTAAGGAGCGTACCGAGAAGATCGCTGAAGATAAGAAGGCTGCAGCTGCACCTAAAAAGGAGCTTGGCTTTGTTGCCGTAACCGCTGGTTCTGGCGCTGCATCAATCTTGAAGTCTCTTGGTGTGGATGTTGTTGTTTCTGGTGGTCAGACTATGAACCCTTCAACTGCAGATATTCTTGCTGCAATTGAAGAAGCCAATGCAGACCAGGTCATTGTTATGCCAAACAACTCCAACATTCGTATGGCAGCAGAGGCTGCTGCAAGCGCATGCGAGGATGTAAAAGTTGCTGTCATTCCAACCAAGTCTGTTCTTCAGGCATTTGCTGCAATGTTTGTTGTTGCAGATGGCGTTCCATTTGAAGAGCTTGTAGAAGAGATGACTGACGCTATCTCTGGGGTTCGCTACGGCGAGGTAACCACTGCAGTCCGTGATTCTTCTGCAGCTGACGGCACTCCTATCCACGATGGTGATGTCATGGGTATCCAGGGCGGCTCCATTGATGTTGTCGGCTCTGATGTAATGAAGGTCACACTTGACCTTGTTGCTAAGATGCAAGATGAGGAAGAGGGAGATAACCTCACCATTCTTGCAGGTGAAGACTTCTCTGACGAGCAGCTTGAACTTCTCGCCAGCAAGATCGAGGATGCCTACCCAGACCTTGAGGTCGATGCTCAGCGCGGCGAGCAGCCACTCTATCCAGTCATCTTCTCTATTGAGTAGGAAATGTCTGAGTCCAAGGTAAGCATCGCTCCCGCATCAGAGCGAGTAGCACATACCTGCTCGCTTGTTGATAGCGTGACCAGGTTAAGGTATGTCAATGCAAATCGTGCCGAGGCGCTTGAGCGTCTCGGCATTCTGCGTGTACGAGACCTTTTGCTCAATGTTCCTCACCGGTATCTTGATTTTTCGCATCGCGTTCAGATTGCTTTTGCACAGATAGGCGAGGACGCTACCATCACGGGCCGCGTTGCTTCGGTAAAGACTAAGCGTCCACGTCCTAAAATGGTCATTGTTGAGATTGAGGTTGTGGATGATACGGGCGTGCTCACGGCTTCGTTTTTTAGGCAACCTTGGATAGCTGAGCAAATCCACGTTGACGATGAAGTGGCGCTAAGCGGTAAGGTGCTCTTTGCTTATGGTTACCGCCAGATGAAGTCGCCGTTCTACGAAGTTCTGAGCGCTGCAAAGACCGACGCAAACGATGAGACACGCTCTAAAGAAGTACCTTCAAAAGCGGCAATTCTTCCTGTTCACCCAGCTACTGAAGGCGTAAGTCCTGCATGGATGCGTCGCATTATGTCGGCAGCTCTGGCGGATACGGGAAGCGTGTGCGATTGGTTGCCCTCAGAGCTAGTCTCTCAGCACCATCTTATGTCCCTCTCATCGGCACTTCGCGAGGTTCATTTTCCCTCCAGTTTGAACGCAGCTGAACAGGCTCGTCGCCGTCTTGCCTTTGATGAGCTCCTTAGCTTACAACTTGCCCTTCTGGCCAGGAGAAATCTTGAGCTTGCAGGCCATAGGCCTTTTGAGCACGTTATAGACGGACCTAAAGTTAAAGCTCTGATTGAGGCTTTGCCTTTTTCCCTGACTGACGAGCAAAATCACGCAGCGCAAGAGATTCTTTCTGATATGGCTGCACCACGCATTATGAATCGTCTGCTTTTGGGTGACGTTGGTACTGGTAAAACAGCCGTTGCTGCCGTTGCCTTGGCTGCAGCAGCAGATTCTTCAACTCAGGCAGCTGTGATGGCTCCTACCTCAGTTCTTGCTCAGCAGTACGCTCAAAAAATCGGTCCGTTGCTTTCACTTGCGGGAATTACGTGGGCCCTTATTACGGGCTCTACCTCAGAAGAAGAGAGGCAACAGATTGAACTTTGCCTAGCCGACGGTTCTTTGTCCATTGTCTTTGGTACTACGGCGCTTCTCTCAGATCGCGTGGTATTTAAGCAGCTCACCCTTGCCGTTGTTGACGAGCAGCATCGTTTTGGCGTTGATCAAAGAACAGCGTTGCGCAAAAAAGGACAAGGAGTAGACCTTCTCGCCATGAGTGCAACGCCAATCCCGCGTACACTGGCACTTTCTTTGTACGGAGATGTTGATACGTCTCGCATTACCAAAAGACCAAAGGCAGGAGCTGGCGTTACCACCAAGTTGTGTGTGCCAGAAAACCTTGACCAAGCATATGCTGCTGTCGCCGAAGCTGTCCAAACAGGTCATCAGGCGTATTTGGTCTGTCCTTTGATTGATCCGAGCGATTCTGAAGAAGAGCTTGAAGATGTTCCTGAGGCCGCTCACACAAACGGTAAGCTCACAAGCGCAACTCGCGTATATGAAGAGCTTTCAAAGACCGTTTTCAAGGACTTTGCCTGTGATCTTTTGACCGGAAGACTGCCTGAGACACAAAAAGATCAGGTAATGGAAAAGTTCCGTGCAAATAAGACGCAGATTCTGGTCTCCACTACCGTCATTGAAGTTGGCGTTGACGTTCCTAACGCTACGGTCATGATTGTCTTTAATGCGGACCGTTTTGGTTTGGCTACCTTGCACCAGCTCAGAGGCCGTGTTGGTCGAGGAGACTTCCCAGGAACTGTGTATCTTGCCAGCAACGCCAAGCGAGGCTCTACCGCAAGAAAGCGCTTAGCCGCCCTTGAGCAAACCTCCGACGGCTCGCGCCTGGCAGAGCTTGACCTTGAGCTCAGACATGAGGGAGAGACCCTGGGATACCGTCAGTCAGGCGGCACCACGCTCAAGATTTCTGATCTTTACGCGGATGCAGACCTGATTGAGGCGGCTCATATAGATGCCCTAGCAATTACTGCTCAAGACCCAAATCTTACCAGCGACGCCTATGCTACGCTGGGACTTGAGGCAAAAGATCGCTTTGGTATCTACTTTGAAGAGCTTGGCTATAAGTAATAACCTGCAGGTAAACTGCAGTACAAGATAGGTTTGGTGGCGAGAAACCCATGAGGATTGTTGGCGGAAAATGGAAAGGTCGTGCAATTGAGGCCCCTGATGGCAAGGGGACTACGCGACCAACTACTGATCGTACGCGTGAGGCTATTGCAAGCTCCATCTTGGCTTCTCGCGGTCTTGACCTCAGCGAGTCTAGAGTGCTTGACGCTTTTGCAGGTTCAGGTGCTATGGGTTTTGAGCTTCTTTCTAGAGGAGCGCTATACGCTGCTTTTGTTGATAAAGATAGAAAGACGTGTGATCGCATTAAGCGTACGGCTAAATCTCTTGGCGTAAGCACCTCTGAGATGAGTGTTATCTGTGGTGATACAGCTCGCTTAGCTGCGTTATCCCAGCTGTTTGGAGGTCCTTTTGACGTGGTTTTTTTGGATCCTCCTTATGCCGTCGAGGCAGAGGTAGTATCCAAGCTACTCAAAGACTTGATTCAATCGGGAAGTCTGACAAAAGATGCTGTAGTAGTCTATGAGCATAGTCATAAATCTGATTCAGTTTCTCTTGATAATTTTGAGCTTTCTAAGAGTAAGCGTTATGGTATTGCTCAAGTTGATCTACTTGTTCGTTGTGAGGGATAGGAGATACGTTGAACAGCATCACTCACGTAGTTGTACCAGGTACTTTTGATCCCGTCACAAACGGACACCTTGATGTAATCAAACGAGCTTCTCGTCTTTTTGAAAATGTTACGGTAGCTGTTGCGGCTTCAAAGCGCAAACACGGCACGGGAACTACGTTTTCTCTTGAAGAGCGTGTACAGATGCTCAAAGACGCTCTGGTAGATGAAGGACTTGTGGACGTTTCTGTAGAGCCGATGGAAGGTCTTCTAGTTGATTTCTGCAATGCTCGCGGTGCAGGTGGTGTTGTTAAAGGCCTGAGGGCTATGACAGACTTTGAGTATGAGCTTCAGCAGGCAGATCTTAACGCTCACATGGCTCCTGAGCTGGAGAGCGTCTTTGTTATGTCCAGTCCAGAGTACGGCTATATTTCTTCCTCAATTGTGAGAGAAATTTCAGCTATGGGCGCAGATGTATCATTTTTGGTACCAAAGAACGTCATTCAAAAGCTTGAAGCTCTGCATAATTGCGGTAATTAAGTATATTTGCCCTGCATTTTCATTATATTCTGCTAACATTCTTAAAAAGGTGTTTTATGCGTCGTGCTCATAAGGGCTAAAACTGCATATAACACGGCTTATGTATTGGATTGAAAGGAGCCCTGGATGCAGCCAGGCGAGGAAATTGAGAGCCTTGTATCTGAGATTGAGCAGATCGTAACTGAGGCTAAGTCACCTTTTATGGATGGCGGTAACAAGAAGATTATTGATGCCCAGGACTTCTATGAGCTGCTTGACGAGATTCGTCGCGTCTTCCCAGAAGAGTTTGCAACCGCTCGTCGCATCATCAAGGAAGAGGATGAGACCCTTGAGCGCGCACGTGCTCAGGCAGAATCCATCATTGCTGACGCACAGCAGCAGGCTATGATTCTTGCTGGTGACCAGGAGGTTGTCCGCCTTGCTCAGCAGCAGGCAGATGGCATTCGTGACCAGGCAGAGCAGTATGAGCGTGATACTCGCTACAACGCTGAGGAGTATGCAGATACCGTTCTTGCTCACCTTGAGGAGAATCTCAAGAGCCTGACAAATTCAGTCTCTCGTGTTCGTCAGACACTTGATGAGAACTCTGGTCCTCGTAACACCAGCAATAACGTTGCCTGGTAATTCCAATGCAACCAGTTCTTTATGCACTAGATGATCGTCTTGCAAATGCAGGCGATACCGTTTCTTATGCGGGTCATCTTAATGAAGACTCGTATGAGCTAGGGGAGCATGAATTTTCTCTTCCTATGGGAATTGATTTTGATCTAGTGCTTACCAACGCGGGTGAGGGCATTTTGGTTACCGGAATGCTTCGTGCTGACGCAGTTGGTACGTGTGACCGTTGTCTTGAGGACGCACATCTCTCTTTAAACGCAGAGGTAGATGAGTATTATCTCTTTGAAGAGCCTGTAATTTCTGCAGATGATGAAGATGAGGCAGATTACGTTTTAGTAAATGCCGATAAAACCATCGATCTTGCAGAGGCTCTTTTACCTTCGCTTGTTATGGAGACGCCTTTTGTTGTACTGTGCAAGTCCGACTGCAAGGGACTTTGCCCAGTATGCGGTTGCAATCTGAACGAAGAAGATTGCGGTCACGCAGCTCAGATTGAGCAGAAGCAAGAAGAAGAAAAACTTGCTTCAAACCCGTTTGCGGCTCTTAAAAATCTTATGATTGAGCCGGATTCGGAAGAGTAAAATAAAATTTCTTCTCCTAAATGGTGAAGAAATGCTGTATCTACGTACAAAATGTGTCAGTACGTGGTATAGTATCCAACGCATTATGTGAATGGGTCGCGCCCTCATGTGTTTTAGGGGCGCTAGCAAGAGCAAAAGAGGTTTAAGATGGCAGTACCTAAACAAAAGAAGGGCCGCGGCGCAACCCACACCCGTCGTTCGGCAAACAGCAAGCTTAACGCAGCAGCTCGCTCTGTATGCCCACAGTGCGGCGCTCCAAAGCTTCCTCACCACGTATGCCCTAACTGTGGCTTCTACAAGGACCGTGAGGTTGTTGTTACTGAGTAACACTCATACATCGTATGGCCAAGAAGGCCGGTTCTTTAGGGGCCGGCCTTCTTTTTTATAGCACTAAGGAGTTAACATGCCCGTTATTTGTGTAGACGTTATGGGATCTGACCAAAGTCCTGAGGTTGTTCTTGAGGGAGTTCGCATGGCTCTTGAGAAGGACCAAGAGCTAGAGGTTCTTCTCGCCGGAGCTGATGAGTTTGTTACTCCTTTTGCAAACAAGCACAATCGTGCAAAGGCTTTGGTAACCACCGAAGTAATTGCAATGAGTGAGCATCCTGCTAATGCGGTTAGACAGAAAAAAGATGCCAGCATTGTAAGAGCTGCTCAGGCAGTCAAGGCAGGAGAGGCAGATGGTCTTTTCTCGGCAGGCTCCACAGGAGCAGTGCTTACCGCTGCTACCTTTGGAATTGGTCGCATTAAAGGCGTAAAGCGCCCAGCACTCACCTTGATTCTTCCTGGACTTGGCGGTCATAAAACAGTCTTTTTGGACACTGGCGCCAACGCTGATGTGCGTCCAGATGTTTTGGTGCAATTTGCGCAAATGGGCAAGGCTTTTGCCAACGCTTCGCTTGGAATTGAAAATCCAACCATAGGTCTTCTCTGCAATGGATCTGAAGAGACCAAGGGTTCCGAGCTTGCTCTCTCATATCATGCAGCTCTTGCAGAGGCGGCTATTAATTTTGGCGGAAACGCTGAAGGAACTGATATTTTAGGAAGCCGTTTTGATGTCATTGTGACAGACGGCTTTACCGGAAATGTAGCTCTGAAATCTATTGAGAGCACGGGCAAATTTATTATGTCTAGTCTCAAGGATGCAATTAATTCTTCCAAGAAGGCTGCGTTTGGCGCACTTCTTTTGAAAGATGCTCTTAAGGCTACGGCAGCAGAACTTTCAGGAGATTCTGTTGGTGGTGCCTTCTTGCTGGGTGTCTCGGCTCCTGTTCTTAAAGGACATGGCGCTACCAGTTCTTCTGCAGTGTGCGCAGGAACACTCTCTGCAGCCAATGCAGTACGCGCTAACTTAATTGAGAAAATCTCTTCTTCAATTCAGCTGTAGAAAAAGCGCCTGTAGCGTAAAATTTTTATTAGATATGGTAGAGCCCATGGACAATTCTGTGGGCTTTACTTTTTTTAAGATTGTTTGTTTCAGCTTTAGTAATGTCATCATACAGATGCCCATCACGGGGTAAAATTACTAGCGTCATTGTTGTGTGCAAGGAGGATGTATGGATCGCACAGAAACACTTGAAAAGGTAATTGACGTTGTTAGAGAGACTCTTGACCTTGACGATTCCGTTGAGCTCACAGAGGGCACCTCATTTAAGGATCTTGGTGCAGACTCATTTGATCTTTTGCAGCTTGTCACAGACCTTGAGCAAGAGTTTGATATGACCTTTGATGCAGAGAACATCGATGAGATTGCTACCGTTGGTGACGCAGTAGACGCTATTCTTGCTGCTTAAGTAGGTTTTATACGTGAAATTGCACGAACGAGTAGCTGCTGCAGAAGCTATTTGCGGTCACACATTTACCAATAAAGAACTAATTGAGGCTGCCCTCACACACCCTTCGGCGGTGGAGGGCAAGCCTGTTTCTGCTTCGTATGAGCGCCTGGAGTTTTTGGGTGACTCAATTCTTGGTGCCATTATTGCAACAGAGCTGTTTGAGCGCTATCCAGATATGGATGAAGGCCAGCTTACTAGGTTGAAAATCTCTCTGGTATCCGGCCATACACTCTCCATTGTCTCTGATGCTCTAGGAATTTCTCCCTTAATTGTTATGGGAATTTCCGAGAAGGGCACGGGAAAGCGTGGCATGAAGTCTGCTTTGGAGAATGTTTACGAGTCCATTGTTGGCGCGCTCTACCTTGATGCGGGCTTTGATCCAACACACGAGTTTGTTATTCGTACGCTTGGACCTCATATTTCTCCAGCGCTGGCAGTTCGTTCGGTAAGCCCTAAATCTCGTTTGCAGGAAGCGGTACAAGCTAAAGGTAAGGCTACCCCAGAGTACAAGCTTATTGGCGAGAGCGGCCCTGCTCATACGCCAACGTTTACCGCTGTGGTATTTGTCGACGGCCTTAAGGTGGGTCGTGGACAGGGACCATCAAAGAAAGCTGCAGAGTCAGAAGCCGCTCAAGACGCGTTGGTACGTCTTGGTGTGGATGACGCTCCGCTTGATGCTGATGCAGAAATGCACCTAAGGTAGAAAGGTACCCTGTACCCGTGTATCTAAAATCGCTGACACTTAAGGGTTTTAAGTCATTCGCTGATAAAACTCAGATGGTTTTTGACCCCGGTCTTACCGTTGTCGTTGGTCCTAACGGCTCGGGTAAGTCCAATGTCTCTGACGCAATTCTCTGGGTATTGGGCGAGCAGAGCGCAAAGATGCTCCGTGGCCAAGCCATGGAAGACGTTATCTTCTCTGGCTCGTCAGCAAGGGGAGCGGTGGGTGTTGCCGAGGTAACACTGGTCTTGGACAACTCCGACCACACCATTCCTATTGATTTCTCTGAAATTGGTATTACCAGGCGCATGTATCGCTCCGGAGAGTCTGAGTACCTGATTAACGGGGCTCCTTCAAGGCTCATGGACATTCAGGACATCTTGCATGATTCTGGCCTGGGCAAAGATACGCACTCCATCATTTCCCAGGGCAAGCTTGACTCTATTTTGTCTAGCCGTCCTGAGCAGCGTCGTGAGCTCATTGAAGAGGCTGCAGATATCTCTAAGCATCGTCGCCGCAAAGAGCGTGCGGAACGCAAAATCTCTTCCATGGATGAGAATCTCACGCGAGCCAAAGTGGTTTCTCGCGAGATTACCCGCCAGCTTAAGCCGCTTGAGAGGCAGGTAGATAAGGCTTCTCGCGCAAAAGATCTGTCCTCCCAGCTCAAGGATTTGACGGTTCAGCTTGCAGTGGATGACCTTCGTCAACTGCAGTTTACGCACGGCAAGCTAGAAGCTCGTTCTAAAGAGGCAGAGGCTGCCATTGAGCTTGCGCAGTATCGCGCGGGCGAGAAAAACCGTGAGCTTGAAAAGCTTCAGTCGCTTCTTGAGCAAAAGGGTCTTTTTGTTGGAGACCTGGGTGAGCAACGCCGTCGCATGCAAGAGATTCTTGGTCGTATGGGCTCTGACATGCGTCTTTTGGAGGAGAAGGGCAAGAACATGGTTTCTCGCCTTTCTGATACGCGTATGCAGCTTTCTGTGATGGATAAGCAGAAGGCAGACGCAGCAAAAGAGAATGAAGAGCTTTCTGGTCAGCTGGCAACAATTCGTGCAAAGGTCGCGGATCTGACAGAGAGCGTGAATGCTCTGCAAGAGGCCGCTAACCAGGCAATTGCTGAGCGTCGTGCTCTGGATGTAAAGATTTCTGATTGCACTGCGTCTGAGCGTAGTGCGCGCAATACCGCTGATAAAGAGACGCTTGCGTATGTAAAGCTTGAAGAGCAGATTGCTCATGCGCAGGTAGAAGACAAGATGTTTGAGTCCAGGTTGTCTCAGATTACTGAGGCCATTGAGATCGCTCAAGCTGCCCTGGAAGATAGTGGCGCTAAAGAAGCAGAGCTTACCGCAGCTCTTGAGACGGCTCGTCAGGAGTCCGAGGCGTTTGTCGCTGAGATTTCTGAGCGTGCTTCCGCACTTGAGGCGGCTCGCGAGGCAGAGCGTACTGCTCGCCAGGAGCTCTCAAGCAGTGAAGCTACGCTTGAGGCACTTCGTGCGCTCGATGTGGAAGTCCAAAAGGGAAGTCCTCTGGCAGAAAAGCTTGTTGCGGATGCAGCAATCGCTTCTCTTGTTTCTGGCAGACTTGCCGATTATCTTGAGGTTCAGCCAGAGTTTGAGGCTCTTGTTGAGCAGCTTTTGGGAGAAGATCTTTCCGCGCTTGTTGTAGACAAGCAGCAAAACATTCAGACGCTCTTTGAGCGCGTTCAGACGCTTTCTGAGGACGGTAAGGCTACGTTGGTTGCTCTTTCTGACGCAACTCCAGCTCTTGCTGCGCCTGCACATACAACGTCTTTGCTCGAGCGCGTATCTGCGCAGAAGGGTGCCGAAGCTCTTGTGCAGGCACTCTTTGGTCACGTTTTTGTTGCTCAGAGTCTTGACGATGCCTACGCTGCTCGCAACGTTGAGCCTCGCGGGCTTTATGCGCTCCCTGACGGCACGTTGCTCTATCCAGACGGTCGTCTGGTCCTGGGGCACACATCTCAGGCTGAGGACGGCTCTCTCGAGCGTAAGCGTCGTATTCGCGAACTTGAGGGTGCGCTTCCTTCCCTCAAACGCCATCTGGAGGCTGCTCGCTCTGCAGTTACCAACTGCGAGAATGAGCTGGCTTCAGTTCGCGAGAAAAGCGCGCAGTCCAAGGGTGAGGTTGCTCGCCTCAATGGTGAGCTTACCTCTATTGCTGCGGAGCGCGGCCGTCTTGAGGGACAGGTTGCTTCTTCTCAGGCAGAGCTGAAGCAGGTGAGCACTTCTCGAGAGCAGGCAAAAGAGCGTGCTCAGGAGGCTCGTGCGCACATTGATGAGCACAAGCGTGCGGCTGAAGAGGCTAAGACTCGCATGGAGTCGCTAGCTTCTGAGATCAAAGAGTTGCAGGACCAGCATGAGGATGCCATTCGCGCTCAGGGCAGGGCCAACCGAGAGCTTTCGGATGCAAAGACGGACCTTACTGTTGCAAAAGAGCGGGCAACGAGCATGGCTTCTCGCCAGGCAGAGCTTGAGAGGCGTCTGTCTCAGCTGGATGAGCAGCTTGCTGCCGCTAAGCAGGCAACGCACGCACTTGAGATAATCAGGTTGCGCGTAGACCCGCTGTACAAGCGCTACGATGCTCTGCACCAAAAGGCGCTTGAGTGGGCGTCCAGGCTCAAGGATCGCGCGTCGTTGGCGGAGGCAGACTCCGAGACGCTGCGAGAGACCATCTCTGAGGCAAAAGACGCTGCTTCTGAAGCTGCGCTTGCGGTAGAAAAAGAGAAAGACGCTGCCAACCAGATTAGCGTTGAGATTGGTAAGCTTGAGGTTCAGGTTCAAAACGCCATCGAGGCCATTCTTGCTACGGGCGCCTCATTGGACGAGGCATTGACGCTTCCTGAACCAGAAGATAGAGAGCAGGCAGAACGCCTTGCTGCGTCGCTCAAGAGTCAGCTTGAGGCGCTGGGTCCTGTCAACGCTGTTGCCATGGATGAGTACGAGCGCCTCAAAGAGCGTGCTGACTACATTAATGAGCAGGTAGCTGACTTAGAGGACGCACGAACTTCGCTGAAGAAAATCATCTCGGCGATTGACCGCAAGATGCGTAGCCGTTTCCTTGTTGTCTTTGACCGCGTAAATCAGAACTTCTCCGAGATTTTCTCGATGCTGTTCCCTGGAGGCCATGCTCACATTGAGCTCACCGACCCAGACCATCTCTCCGAGACAGGCATTGAGATTGTGGCTCAGCCGCGCGGTAAGCGCATTACCAAGATGATGCTCATGTCAGGTGGCGAGAAGAGCCTCACCGCCCTGGCATTGCTCTTTGCTGTGTACAGGACGCGTACTGTTCCGTTCTACGTTTTTGATGAGGTTGAGGCTGCGCTCGACGACGCCAACCTCTCCAAGTTGCTTGATGCCATTGAGCAGCTCAAAGAGACCACTCAGCTGATTGTCATTTCTCACCAAAGGCGCACCATGGAGCAGGCAGATGTACTGTATGGTGTATCCATGCAGGCAGATGGTGTCAGCCATGTTGTCTCTCAGAGGCTTGATAAGACAACCGGAAAGGTAGTTGATATCTAATGGGCTTTATGGACAATCTTCGCCGCGGTCTTGAGCGTTCTCGTGAGACTTTAAGCGAAATCTTTTATATGGGCGGCGAGGTCACCGAAGATTTTTGGGATGACCTTGAGGACACGCTTGTTATGGGAGACATGGGCGCTGAGGTGGCTATGCGTGTCACCGATGACCTGCGTGAGCGTGCAGCGCGAGAAAACCTTACGCGCTCCGACCAGCTTCGCCGAGCCCTTGTAGAGCGTCTGACTTCAGAGTTTCCTGTTGCAGAAAGAGACCCCTTTACAGACACGCCTTCTATTGTTTTGTTTGTTGGCATTAACGGCGCTGGTAAAACTACTACTGTTGGCAAAATTGCCGGTCGTGCACATGCCAGTGGGGTTAAGACCCTGATTGGTGGCGCCGATACCTTCCGTGCTGCTGCAATTGAGCAGCTACAGGTTTGGGGAGAGCGCTCTGGTATTGAGGTAGTAACCAGAGAACGTGGCGCTGACCCTGCAAGTGTTTGCTTTGAGGTTGTTGAGACTGCAGAAAAACAAGGCACTGAGCTGGTGCTTATTGATACTGCCGGACGTCTACACACCTCATCCGATCTTATGCGTGAGCTTGCTAAGGTTGTTTCGGTTACCAGAAAGCGCGCAGGGGATATTCCCGTGAGTGTTGTCTTGGTTATTGATGCAACTACCGGTCAAAATGGTCTCAACCAGGCAAAAGAGTTCAATGACGCACTGTCTTTGGACGGTCTTATTGTTACAAAGCTTGATGGTACCGCAAAGGGAGGAATTGCTTTGGCAATTTCTAACCAGCTTAACCTGCCTATTTATCGTATTGGTGTGGGCGAGTCAATTGATGATCTTCAGACATTTGACGCTCGATCATTCTGTGAAGCACTTGTTGGTGAGGGAGTTCAGTAATGTTTAACAGCCTGCAAGATAGACTGCAAAATACATTTTCCGCTCTGCGCGGAAAGGGCCGTCTCACTGAGGACGATATCAATTCAGCAATGCGAGAAATTCGCATGGCTCTTCTCGAGGCTGACGTTAACTACAAGGTAGTTAAAGAGTTTGTTGGTCGCTGTAAAGAGCAGTGCATGACCGCTGACGTCCTGGAGTCTCTGTCACCAGCCCAAAATGTTGTCCGCATTGTTCTGGATGAGCTCACGACACTGCTTGGTTCAACCGAGTCCAAGCTCACGCTGGCGCAGAACCGCATTCCAAACGTCATTATGCTTGTTGGTCTTCAGGGCTCCGGTAAGACAACCGCAGCTGCAAAGCTTGCCTACTTGCTTAAGTCTCAGGGAAAGAATCCTCTGCTTGCCGCCTGCGACGTTCACCGTCCCGCAGCAGCAGATCAGCTTGAAACACTTGGTTCAGAGATTGGCGTGCCAGTCTATCGTGGTGATGGCAAAGACGCCGTTGCTATTGCGTCTCAGGCTATCCAGGAGGCTGTTGATCACCTCAACGACCTGGTAATTGTCGATACCGCTGGCCGTCTTCAAATTGACGAAGAAATGATGGAAGAGGCCGTTGCTATCAAGCGCGCCGTCAAGCCAGATCAGATTCTTATGGTTGTTGACGCCATGACCGGCCAGGATATTGTCAATGTTGTCAGCACCTTCGCCGAGCGCGTAGACTTTGACGGTGTCATCATGTCCAAGCTTGATGGCGATGCTCGTGGTGGTGGCGCACTTTCCGTACGTGAGGTTACAGGCAAGCCTATCAAGTTTGTTTCCATGGGCGAGAAACCAGATTCACTTGAGGTTTTCCACCCAGATCGTATGGCCAAGCGTATTCTTGGCATGGGCGACGTTATCTCTATTGTCGAGAAGGCCCAGCAGGCGGCAGACGAGAAGCAGGTTGAAGATGCCGAGCGTATGTTGCGCGAGGGCTTCACTATGGACGACCTGCTTAATCAGATGAACCAAATCCGCAAGATGGGCGGTCTTGCAAAGCTTATTGGTGCTCTACCTGGTGGTGACCGCATGATGGCCCAGCAGGGTGGTGTGGATGACAGTTCTATGGGAAAGATTGAAGCTATCATTCATTCAATGACCAAGGAAGAGCGTGCACGTCCTAAGATTATTAACGGTCAGCGCCGTCGTCGTATTTCCATGGGTTCTGGTCGTAGTGTTCAGGAAGTTAATCAGCTTATTCGTCAGTGGGGAGAGATGAATAAGATGATGGGCAAGATGAAGGCTATGACTCAGGGTGGTAATGCAAAGAAGGGCCGCCGTGCTATGGAGTCCATGATGAAGAACATGGGCTTTGGCGGAGGTCAAATACCTCGCTTCTAGGCTTTATCATTAAATATTTTTATATAAGAAATACTTTGGTTTGATTACTATCCCTACTGCTTTTTGTTACACATGGTAAACTCTCTCAAAAAGCAGTAGGGAGTAATTATGTCAATTAAGCGTATTGCCTTTGTAGTATTAGGCTGTGTAAGTTTGGCGCTTGCCGTTATTGGCGTAGTGCTTCCTATTTTGCCCACTGTTCCATTTTTAGCGCTCGCAGCACTTTGCTTTGCAAACTCATCCGACCGACTTAATAATTGGCTTATTAACACGAAGTTTTATCAAAATAATCTTGCTGATTTTAAAGCTGGAAAAGGGATGACTGTTAAGACTAAAGTGCGCATTCTTGCCACAGTAACTTTGGTTATGGCTGTAGGTCTGATCGCCATGCTTATGAAAGGTGTTATTGTTGGCAGTATTATCCTTAGTGTTGTTTGGTTAGGCCATATTTACTATTTTGGTTTTAAAGTTAAAACGCTTGAAGAGTAAATAAAGAATATTTGGAATAACCTATAAAAACGTTTTTACGCGAATGTTGATTGATTTATTTATTTATTCAACATGAAGACAGAGATATTATCAATAGCCTATAAATCTTCCTGAAGTTTTATTTCAGAAATTAATTCATTTTCTTAATGTCATACTTAGAATGGAAATAGGATGACTTTACCTTTTAAGAAACTTCATAAATTTCATAGGTAGTAAGGAATGTTTATAACGTTTATAGGTTAAATAACTACCATTTACCGATAAGTACTTTTATCATGCAGAGATTTAATTAATCATTTCTGAAAAGACCATAGTTAAGGAGGCACTTATGCGGCACTTCTTTAAGGTTGTCTGGTTCGTAATTAGCTTCATGCTTGTTATTCTTTCTTCTCAACTACACTGCTTAAAATGTAATGCGTCAGAGATTCCTATATTAGAGGTAAGAGAAGCAGCATCAGAAATGATTCTTCCCTTATTGGAAGCTAACCATGTTGAATGCGATTCAAAAGAATTTAGCCTAAAAAATTATATACCAGAATATATATTAGAGGGTAATGTCCTTAAACCGCTTCCAGTATATCATTATCCGATATATATCGATAAAAATATTGTCGCAATACTTACTGGTATTGGAGAAAATAATTCAGAGGGATTTGCTTATAGTGCCTCTATCAACTATGTCAATATATTTGAAATTTCCCAAAAATATTTTAAGGCCGGAATTGTATTTCGTACAGAAGACGACTGTTATTTAACTGATGGAATTACTTTTATTTCTATAATTTCAGGAGAAATCTTTAAAATCGAAGACGATAGTCCTGAATATTGGAAGAACGTCAGTCAGCTAATCGCTGCTTTAGATATGAACAATCTTATGATAGAGAGTGGAAGCGGAAGGCAATCTGTACAAAATATAGAAGACGCAAACTTAAAAAAAGTCATTTTTAGTTTACCACATTACGATCAGGGTAAAAAAGATATTTGCTGGGCAGCAGCTGCTTGGTCCACGGGTTCGTATTTGACAAACGATAATTCTCTTTCTCCGACTGATATAGTAATTAAGTTAACTGGTCAAGATAATGCAACAGGATCGGCGTCAGATGAAATTAATGCCCTTCATTTATTCAAATATTCTGAGACTAATTTTTATGTGAACGGAACTTATGAAGCAAAATTTTCAAATGCATATTTTATGGGTTTATTGGATTTGAAGATTCCATTCCTAGTAAGATTATCTGTGCCCTCAATACCCGAACTGCAGTTTGGAGTAAAAGATGGTTCTATTGGACATACGGTCGCGGCTTGCGGTTATCTGTATTCAAACTATTTGAAAGAAATTTTTGTTCAAGACTCTGCTTTTAACAGGATAAATGTATTAAGACCAGGTCCTGTAGGTGTTTTTAGATATTCTGAATTTATAAATGGGCCACTGGATTTAACTGGTTTTGTTTATCCAACAGGAATTCAAAGTAACGATGGCGGTAATACGTGGTATTACATTGCTCCAGACTCGGTAACACGATGCTCAGGCTGGAAAAGCTATGAAGGTAATTATTATTTCTTTGACTCGAGCAGTCATCTCCAAAGAGGTTGGCTTCATGAATCAGAAGGCTGGTATTATCTAGGGCCTACTGGAGCCATGCAAAAAGGTTGGGTATTTGTTGATGGAAAATGGTATTTCCTTCAAGATAATGGCCTTATGGCTTACTCTCAATGGTTTAAATGGAATGGTGTTTGGTATTACCTTAATAGCGATGGATCTGCTCAAACAGGTTGGAAAGAAATAGAAGGTAGCTATTATTTCTTTAATGACTCAGCAAAAATGCAAACAGGCTGGGTTAATGATAGAGGTTATTGGTTTTATCTGGATTCCTCAGGAAAGATGCTTACCGGTTTTCAAACCATAGAAGGTAAAAGGTATTACTTCGCTGACAATGGCTCTATGGTTTTTGGTTGGTTTAGAGTAGGCTACCCTTGGTATTATGCAGATTCTAATGGCGTTATACAAACAGGATGGCAATATATAAAGGGAGAATGGTATTACTTCAATTATACAGGCACAATGCATATAGGCAGGCTTGTAGACGGTGGTTATATATTCCATTTAGACGAATCTTCTGGCGCTATGCAAATTGGATGGTTTACAACGCTCGAAGGTAAGCTCTTCTTTAGAACTGAGAAAAATGTTCCTTATGGTGGACCTAAGGGTTCAATGGTAGTTGGACAAAAGGCAAGAATAGATGGTGTTGTGTATGAATTTGATCAAAAAGGCATTGCAAGAAAAGTCTTAAATCCAAATATTGTTCCCGTGTCAGTACCGGCCACAGACTTAAGTGAGGTGACTGATGATGCAGCGTAGAAAAAGAGTTATTGTAGGCATAGTATTGTTGTCAGCTGGGTTGATAATAGGCCTAATAGTGTTCTATAAACCAAAAAATGTATCATCACTTCAGATAACAAATTTAAAGAAATCGGCCGCACAATGTGTTGCTAGTCAGCTCAACACATTTAATGATTACAGTGAAGAACTGGGGCCGGAGTATAACTATTTGAAGATAGATAGCATCGAAGATCTTGAGATATCAGGTCCTATTTTATGCGCTTCAAAAATGGAAAATGGAGATATTGCAACAACAGGACTCTTGTGGGTCATTAGTAGGAATAACAAGTTGGTGGCAGTTGTTGATCAGGATATATATACATTATCTATACTTACAAATTTTGGATTTTCTATCAATCAAAGAATGTATCAAATGAACGTTCCTTTACTTGAAGAAATGCATAAACAAGGATTACCCGTCATAAAGTGGGGCGTTCAAAATGCAAGTGGTGGAGAAATGTACCTATCAGACGGGTTGTTAGGTTCACATGCATATAACAATATTACAAATATTGGTATTGAGCAAAGTAATTCTGATTTTCCTTCTGCCAGTTCATTGATCACTTCTCGCTTAGGTTCAGAATATCTTGATTTTATGGCAAACAAAGAGCGTGTTGTAGATCTTCTGTAAGGCAAAAAATGCACACTTCAGAATTATTTTCTGAAGTGTGCATAATTTTATTCTCTAAGAAAATTATTCTCAAGAAAAACCTAGTAGTGGATGATAATTGGATCCCCATCTTTGGCGATATCAAAGAGTTTTTGAGCGTTTTCATAGCTTAGGTTGATGCAGCCATGACTACCGCCTGTTCTGTAGATGTTTCCACCAAACGCACTTCTCCATGGAGCGTTGTGAAAACCAACTTCCTGACCTTTTACACCCAACCAGAAGTCAACGTGTGCATCCCAACCTGGTTTGCCATTCTCGTCATTTGGTCCCAGGAGACGAGCGTCTCTAATGTGGCTGGTAATATACCAGACTCCTTCTGGAGTGTTGTGATGTCCGTCTGGGATACCAGTTACTACATCGGCTTCCCAAAGGATTGTTCCATCATCACCATAAAGGACAGCATGCTGAGTAGTGAGGTCAACGTCAATATAACGACCACCCCAGTCCTGCTCGCCCTGCTTAGTAAATTTATCGGCTAACTGTTTTGTAGGCAGCTCAATCTTTGTTGCCTGACCAGCAGACAGACCGTCAGAGATAGCTTTTACAGCAGCGTCATTATCAATAACCCAGCCGTATGCACCAGCAGCCTTTGTAGTGAATTCTTTTCCATCCCAACGTTTATACGTTCTTGAAGTTCCGCGAGTATCTACTGCAGGGGCAAGTGTCTCGTTAACCCATTTGGTAATAGCGTCTGTATCAAATGAAATGGAGAGATTCTCATCAAACTTAATCCAGCTAGCAATGGTGTCTTGATCAAGCTGATATGCAACAGAGTCACCCAACATCAAATCAACCGCAGAGGCAACGTAGGAATTAGCTGTTTTCAAGGCAGCGTCAAGGTCTTCTGCGCTCATAAGGCTTTCTTGACCAAGCTGAACGGTAGTGTTCAGATTATCAAAAGCGGTCTGTAAGTCTTTATGGACGCCTTCAAGAGAAAGCCTTGTAGCAATAGCATCGTCAGCAAAAATAAACTTTTTAGCTGAACTGTCATAGGTAATTCCATTGTTCTCTAGAGTGTGAGCAGACTCTTTTGCCTGCTCAATTCTTTGATTGAAGAGCGCATCAACCTTGCTTGTATCATATGAAGCGGTTGCATGTGGGCTCAGGGACCTGCTGCGAGTAAGCTCCAGTGGCCACATCCAAGGATTCTGCTGGCTAATAGCATCATGAGCATATCCAGCGGCGTCGTACGTCAAATCAATGTCAGATGCCTTGATGGTTAAATCTACGCCGTTTCCAGAGACTTGGACGGAGTAATTTGAGGCCTCGTTTGCTCTAGAAGCTTGTAAATCTGAAGCAGGTTTTAAGGAGTAGTCCTTACCATAAATGCTGGTTTGAGGCATAAAGAAGAAGTTAAAGAAGATTGCTCCACCCACATACACAAGGGCGAGAATACCAACGAGCACAGCAGGTATCTTCCACCATTGATGTTTCTTGTGAACAACGGGAGCCTCTTCTTTTTCTCCAAGCTCTGCGCTATCAAGGGGAGCAATGACAGTTAGATCATCTGCCTGCTCTTCTGGCGCTTCCGCTGATTGTGAAGACTCATTAAGCTGATTGGCTTTTACCTGCTCTTCATTGAGAGCAACGTATATATCAGTATCGCCAAGGCTTGGTACTGAGTCTTTAAGAGAAGGCGCTTTCTCTGTAGCTTCCTCTGAAGAAAGAGGTTGTAGGTTAGCGGTATGAGAAGCAGAGCTTTTTGCAAAGTGCTTAGCCAAGGAGCACTCCTTATAAAAACGAAGTTACATAGCAAAAATCAGTGTGTTTTGACAAACAGACTTTCTGCAAATGAGTCAAAGACACATTCATTTAGTGTAGTGCATATTCACCACATATTTTATGGAACTTACGTGGAATTATTTTCTATAGGAGATGAACAAAACTGGAGTAATATATACGACATTTAGAAATAATTATTTTTCAATTGCAGGGGGAGTAATAGCGTATGTCATCAACTAGAGTCAATAGTACTACGCAAAATATTAGATGTGTTTGTACTGCTCTTGCCGTACTTCTTTTATGCATTTCAGCTTTTCCTAAAATTGCTGTAGCTACTGCGTCAACTAGCCAATCAAATTCTCATTCTACTAATCAGTTGTTACTGCATACTGATGTCAAATCGTATGAGCTTCTTCCTTCTGATTTTGCTTCGCTTGTTGGCAATGATTCAACATCGTTTGATACTCTTGAGCAAGTTAAGCCTTATGAGGCAGTTAACACTGATTCTCATCCAAACTATAGCAAGGTAAGTGATTTTGTTTATTTAGATAGAGATCAGTTTGACTTGTCGCTTTTCTCGCCAGATGATTCCTTGAGCTATACAACAGATGACGCAGCGGTAGACGCATACATTCAGACTCATCCGGAGCTTGCCGGCGTAACTGATCGTAGAATCTTGCTTCCGGTGTTTGAGTTTGATTCAGACAATGATATTCAGGCTCACAGAGACAGAATTAATTCATACATTGCTCATGGTCAGCTGGCACAAGGGTCGGTTGGTCAAGATAATACTGCTGTTATTGATACTAGTTTGTCTATGGGTCAGTATAAGCTGGAAAAAACGCTCTCGTATGATCAAGAGCATGGCTTCTATTACATCTACACCATGCACGTGGGTATATCTGACATTGACCGTAATCTCACAACGTTTGTTGATAGCAACGGAAATAAGACTGAAAAACAAGGTCTGTTTCAGGCTCCAGAGGTAGTGGGCAATGACATTCTTGACCACAAAGAAGTTGACTCTTATACGATTTCCTCTGGCTATGATGGCGATGGTAATGTTGTCCGTCCAACTACGTATGTGACACATATTACGTATTACTACACCCTCGCACACACCGCATATGTTTCAGATACTGGAACTACTTTAAAGCCTATTGACGCTGGTCTTCAGAATGCGCCAGCTACCATCTCTTCTTACAACTATGATCACACGGTTGATGCAGGAACAAGGCGAGTGCTGGACATTGATGCCGTAACAGCTCGTCTTATGGCAGAGATTCAATCGCAAGATATTACGCAGCTTTTCCCTGTTAGTGCTGCTACGCACAATGGCGATATTGTTATCAGTAGGACTCCTGGTGGTAACACTTACGATATCCAACTGTTTGAGGACGGTCAATTTACTAATGACTTGACCTATACATCAGACGGCACACCTCGTGTCGTTGATGCCGACGGCAATGCTATTTATTTCTCTAATCACTTTAAGGATGTTGTTTATTCTTCATATCAAGATGACACCTTGCCTGTTGGTCAGTATCGAATTGAATATCTGCTTACCCCAACATCTGCAGATCCAGATAACTTTGATTCGTATCAGCATTTAAAAGTCAATCTTGTTATTGGCACAAGCGATACTTCTCAGCCAGCCATTACTGCAAATTGGACTCACGTATACGTGAAGCAGCCTGAGACTACGCCAGAAACACCTGAGACGCACACTCCCGAGAAGCCTCAGCAAGCTCAAAAGAAGTCACAGCTTCCTGATACTGCAGATTATTCTCAGGTTGCGCTTCAGGGCACACTTGTCTGCTCCTCTGTCTCACTGGTTTCTCTGAGCTTCTTCCTCAAGAGAAAGCTGCTACAGAAGTAATCTAGGAATACATGACGTTACTCTTGCCTCAAGAGTGAGAGAATACTGTCTATCAAGAGGCGAGAGGTACGTTATTTATGGCAACACATCCAGTTATTCACATAGATTCATCTGACGACAGCCGCCTTGATGTGTATGCTCGATTGACTGATAACCAGCTTCGTAATCGTCTTGACCCAACTCGCGGCGTCATGATTTGTGAGTCTCATTTTGTGATTGAAACTGCGCTTGCCGCAGGCTGCAAGCCGCTTTCGTTTCTTGCAAATACTTCTTATATAGATAATATTTTGCAAATTGTCGAGAAGTTCCGTCCTCTGTCAGACAACACTCCCATTTTCATTCTTCCAGATGAGCAGCTCACACAGCTTATTGGCTACAAGATGAATAGAGGAGTGCTCTGCGCTATGAGAAGGCCACAAGGTGTAGCGTTAGAAGAGATTCTTAACACCTCTAAGCACATTGCCGTTTTGGAAGACTTGGTTGACGTTAATAACGTAGGCGCTGTCTTTAGGTCAGCTGCGGCCCTCAATGTAGATGCAGTAATCTTGACTGCTAAGTGCGCCGACAACCTCTCAAGGCGTGTCCTGCGCGTTTCTATGGGAACGGTTCTTAAGGTACCTTGGACTCGTTTGGATGAAGAGATAACTTCACTGGACCTTATTGAAAAACTTAAAGCTCATTCTTTTACTACGTGTGCACTTGCACTCACAGATTCTGCAGTACCTCTCAATAAAGAGCTGGTAAAAGGTAAAAAAGCTGCACTATTCTTTGGTAGTGAAGGCTATGGTCTTGATAAGAAAACCATTAAGGCTTGTGACATTACCACCATCATCCCCATGTCTCATCAGGTAGATTCACTCAATGTTGCTGCATCATCTGCTGTTGCTTTTTGGGAACTTTTTGCTCGATAACTTGAGTAGGAAACCTTTACATACGGCACAAAAAACGGCCACCTACAAGAGTGAACTGCCTCTCATTTCTTGGACACGAGAAATTGGAGACAGTTCAAAACACACCTAAGTCAGATAATCTGTTAAAAAGACGTATACATGACGCAGAAATTACCACAAACATGCAGATTATCGTCATTAGATGTGTAAAATGCCCGCATCTGAGCAGATTATCCGACTTAAGTGTGTTCCTTAGGTGCGGAATTTACCTATAGTTAAATATTTTATATGACGCTATTCATTTTATAGCATATTAGATGAAGTTTATGCATAGATATGCATATCAGGTAGTACGACCGCCT
>CAUUFE010000001.1:0-57985 GCA_963544415.1 uncultured Atopobium sp. | reverse complement strand
ATCTTTCTTAGCTCATCGGGGTTCTCGTATGTCTTATATCCGTCAGACTCCACAAAGGCTCCCATTCGCCATCGTCCGCTAACATTCATATAATACTAGACATCGGAGCTAATCGATTGGATGTAGCAATGTATACACCTCAGGATCACACGTTTGCTGTCTGCGCATATGGCGAGAGTCCCTATCTAGAAGAATGCATTCTCTCGCTCAAGAAGCAAACACTGTCTACGAATATTCTTTTGGCTACTTCAACACCAAATGAACTCATTCAGTCTCTTTGCGAGAAGTACAACATTCCCATGCATGTTAATCCCGGTCCGGGAGGCATTGCTGGCGACTGGAACTTTGCCGTAAGCGTTTGTACAACTCCGTTAGTAACCATCGCTCACCAAGATGATATCTACAAACCAAACTATGCAGAGTACATGCTTGAACGCGTGAACAGATCTTCTCGCCCGCTGATTTATTTCACCAATTACGGTGAGCTGCGTGATGGCGAGGAGGTTCTTGAGAATCGCCTGCTTAAGGTAAAGCGTCGTCTCCTGTACTCGCTCTCCAAGCCAGAAAATGCAGGTAAAGCATGGGCTAAACGTCGTGCGCTTGAGCTGGGTTGCGCCATTTGCTGTCCAAGCACTACGTTGGTGCTGCCCAACCTTGAGGCTCCCGTTTTCAAGGCTGGATTTGGCTCTAACCTAGATTGGGAAGCCTGGGAGGCAATCAGCAGACATGAGGGCGATTTTTTGTACGATACCCGCGTTCTGATACTCCATCGCATTCATGAAGACTCCGAAACCAGCCACCTTATCCACGATAACCGTCGTGAAAAGGAAGACCTTGAGATGCTCAAGAAGTTCTGGCCAACTCCTGTGGCTAAGCTTATCAACCTGGCTTATAAGAGTGGCCAGAAGAGTAACGGCTAGTGATGATAGAGTATGTCAACAACTTATACACATTATCGCAATCTAGTTACGAGCTTTTGCGAAAACATAAAATAAGCTTGTTTAAATTTATTCCACTTAAACAAGGGACTTCTTCGACTATGACCACATCGTCAGCCAATAAAAAACTACTCATTATTCACGGGGCACTCTACACAATTGTGTTAACTCTGACCTGGTGGGCACTTCTGCCAGCAACAGCTCAGGCGTACGTTGACCCATCCGTCATGACCTACACTATCCAGGCGCTGGCAGCAGTTGTAGTTGCTCTTTCTGCCGTGCTTGGTGTGGCATTTAGGCGTTCTCGTAAGGTGCTCTTCCGTCTGCTTAAGATTGACGAGAACGCCAATAAGATTGTCGAAGGCAAGGTTCACAAGGTTGACGCCAAAGGCGCAGAAGCCGCAAACACTCAGATGAAAGAAATCCTTGCAGCAGAGGCTGTCCGTCTCAAAGAGCAAAAAGAGGGAACCCTCAAACCTAAGGGTCGCATTGGTGTTGCATTTCTTATTTCGCTCTTCACAGTCTTTACTATCTTGGTTGTAGCCCCACTTGAGCTGGTAGCCAGCAATGCAAAGGATTTATCGTTTAGTCTTAATGACGTAGCAGGTCCTGTATTTTTAGCTGGTCTTTTACTAACGCTTATTTCTACTGCAGTGCTTTCATTACTTCGCAAACGCGTATTTAACGTTGCAGTTGCGCTCGTAGGCGTCATCGGCGTAGCGTCATATGTTCAGGCAGTGTTCTTGAACGGTGGTATGCCACTTGCGGATGGACATGAGGTCATTTGGTCCAACTTTACCAGTCAGATGATTGTCTCTGGCCTCATCTGGTTGGCAATTATTGCAGCAGCAGTGATCTTCTCGCTCCTTAAAGCAAGGCAGCTTAGAACGGGTCTTTTGGTAACCGCAACAGCTCTTATCATTGTCCAGGCAGTGGGCGTTGCAAGTTTATGGGGACCAGCTGTAGCTGCTTTTACCGACGTAAACACAAGAGAATCTCAGCAAATCTATGCCACAAGAGATGGACTCTTTAACGTCTCTTCCAAAAAGAACGTTGTGGTCTTTGTTTTGGATACCACTGATACAGCCTTTGTACAGCAAATCTATAACGAGTATCCCGAGACATTCGCCCATATGACAGGCTTTACCTGGTACAGGAACTCTGTTGGATCAATGATTCCTACACGATACGGAATTCCTTCTCTTGTCTTTGAAAATCGCCTACAACCCGGTCAATCATTTGGAGACTTTGTTAATGGTTGGGCGGACAACAGCCATTATCTAGATGACATCAATAAACTTGGTTACTCCGTTGGCTTGTATACCGATAACTTCAACTCAATTTATACCGACTACATGCACAACCGCACTATCAACTATCACGAGCTTCGTGGTCGCGGTTCAGAAAACCAGCTTAATGTTCTTAGCGCACTTCGCATCCTCTACAAGACAGCGTTCTGTAGAGATATGCCTTGGGTGTTTAAGCCTCGATTCTGGTATTACACCGAGGACCTCAACATGCGTATGATGAGAAAATTTACGTACGACGAGGTTGATATGTCTTCTCAGCGCTATAACGAAGATGACCTTAAGTATTATCAGGAACTCCAGCACTATGGCCTGTCTGTTCATGATGAAAACGATACAGGAAGCTTCCGCTTTATCCATCTTATGGGATCCCATGGTCCTTTCATCCTAAATAGAAACCTTGAGCGCCCCAAAGATCCAAGCGAAGAGAATGAAATTGAACAGACGAGAGGTGCTTGGAAAATCGTAGATGCTTATATTGCAGAGCTTAAGCGTCTTGGCCTCTACGAAAACACCTCTATTATTGTGACTGCTGACCATGGTCGCTGGTATCTAACACCAAACGATATTACAGAGACATCTGCTCCAGCAATCTTCTATAAACCTGCTGGTCAAAGCGCAGAAGAAGCCGAACAACCAATGCAGATTTCAGATGCTCCTGTCTGGCACTACGATATCTTGGCTCAAACGCTCAAAGATATGGGCGCAGATTCTCAGATGCTCTCTAACTACACCACTCCTCTTGATGAGTCTTATGAGGGAGAGAATCGTCCTCGTTACTACATTGAAACTATTACCGAGAATAACCGCGATGCAGAACTCAGAGAGTTTGTCATCAATGGCGATGCAACCGACTTTACTACCTGGAGTTTGACAGGAAATAACTGGAGATTAGTCTCCGATAAATAGCTCACAAACACAGAGCTAAAAGCTTTAGATAAACAAAAACGAGTCATTCTTACCACAGAATGACTCGTTTTTTAAGACATCTAGAATTGCAGAAACAAACTAATCTCTCTTGAGCAGCTCACTCCAATCTGGAGTTGCAGAAAGAACCGTTCCTACAATAATGACAATACAGCAAATTACAACCAGTGGAGATGGAATTGCTTCAGGCATAATTGTTGGCAGGATAATACCTGCAAGAGCTGCAAAAATGACCGACCATGCAGAGTAAGAAATGTTCAGTGCCATACCGCGAGAAGCACCAATGGCGTCAATTGCCTTGTAGTAGAAGAGATATGAAGCAGTACCTGCAAGTGCTGCAATAAAGACAACGCCATTTGCAGGAGTGAGTGCAACCTGTGCAGCAAAATCAACGGAACCAGCCAATGGCAAGATGAGAAGACCGTATGCAAATGCAGAGGTGGTTTCCCTAATCTGAAGAGCAGTCTCATTATCAACAGCATCGTCTTGCATACCCCAAGCCAAAATAACCGCCTCAGATCCCCAGCCAAAGACACAAGCAGCAACGCCCAAGATACCCACAAGAACATTTCCGTTACCCTCGCCTGCTGCTGTTGAGAGACCAATAACCATGACGCCAACAAGAGCAACAATAAGGGCAATAATCTGCTTTAAGTTCATCTTTTCTTTGAGCAAAAGCCATGCTAAAAGCGAGCCGACGGCTGGATAAAAAGCTGAAATTGCAGCGGTGTAACCAGGTCCAATGGTGTTAATAGCAGCTAGGTAGCCACTCATACCAATTGGTCCACCCAGAAGTGCGCCAAGCATAACTACACGGCCACTCTTTGTTTTTGCTGCCTCAAGGGTGTCTTTAAGTCTGCCTTTCTGAGCCATCATGACTAAAAGAACTGCAGCGGCAAAGAAATCGTGCATGAATGCGCTGACAAATGACGCCTGAGCTGAATCAACATAAGGACTCATACCAAGAGCAACGCCAAGAATAACGGTATCAACCGCCCAAAGAATACCGCTTAAAAGACCGTAATACATAGTTTCTCCTTTTGCTCTTAGTTCTGAGCGTCTTCGTACCAAGAAAGAACACGATCAATATTGTTTGCAGCATAGCGATAGTAAATGAAGAACCACTCGCCTACGTTCTCGCCCTCTGCTTCCTTAACCAGAGACCAGAGATACCAGCACCAACCGGCAAAGACTACATAGCTCCAGAAGTGTCTGCGTTGCTCAAAAGTTGCCTCTTTTCCAAAGTAGTAATCAATAGCAGCATTAGCCTCATCGTCAGTAAGCTCACAGCAAACTGCGAAGGTACCAAAGTCATTAGCCTCGTCTGACATGCCTGCATATTCCCAGTCAATAAGGCTGTAGGTACCGGCCTCATCAATCAAGAAATTCAGATAGAAGAAATCATTGTGTGAAATAACAATTGGATACTGATCTGCGTCTGCAAACTTCTTCAAGCGCAGGACCTTCTCGCGAAGCTCGTAGTAGCCAGGAATCTCAATAGGACCCTCTTCAAGCAGGAGTTTCTCGTAATTAAGACCCTCGTTGACAAAGTCAAAAGAACGATCAAGTGACGCGCCGCTATGATGCAGTTTATAACCCATCTCCATTGCACGTTTAAGCTGCTCAGGATTATGAGGATCAAGGTTCTGAGCGTTCTTTACAAACTTAGAAATCTTCCAGCCCTCTTTCTGATCCTCGTAAATAAAGGTGTTATCAAGACCCAGCTCACGAGCAAGACGAAGACCGGCCTCTTCAGCGGCGCGGTCAACAAGCTTCTCGGTACCAACACCTGGATGCCTGTAGACATACTCCTGAGCATCATCACCATATCCCACAATAAAGTGAGCAGATAAATTGGTAAGTCCCTGTTTTAGAGGATAGAAACCGTGGATATCCTTCTTCTGGCAATGAAGAACCGAGACAATGTTGTCAAAAATCTCTGAGTCGATGTTCTCAATAAATGCTGGGTCAAACTGACGAAGCTCATCAAGGGAATCAAACTCGTAAATAACACCGTCAGGATACTTTCTAATGGTCATGGAAAGCTCTTTGATATGACGGACGTAAATCTCTTCCCAGAGCATATCAACGGTTTCTGGCTTGTCGTAGACAGCCTCAAGAATGTCTACAAACTTCTTTGAGAATTGCCTGTCAAAATAGACGTGACCAAGCATAATCCAAGAATTTGAACCGCCAATTTCTACGCCGGTAATACGTCCACCACGTCCCTCTTTAAGACACCACTCGTCAGTCTCTCCTGCAACATACGTTGCTGAGTAATAAGCCTCATAGACATAGCGCTCAAATGGGTTCTGAGTAAAGTAGTCATCTGACGAGCAGATATACGTATTATCAAGCTGGTCTTTTACATACCAAAGCGTGGAATTGTTATTTCTTGTTGCATAATCTGGGTTAACAACAATCTTGACGCCATACTTCTCCTCCAAATAGAAGAAGTACTCCTTCTTATAACCCACAACAACGGTGATGTCAGTAATACCAGCTTCAAGCAACTGATGAATCTGACGCTCAATCAGAACTTCTCCGCGAACCTTCAAAACACCTTTTGGCTTCTCATAAGAAATAGGTGCAAAGCGAGAAGACAGACCAGCTGCCATAATAATGGCATTCTTAACCTCATAAGGTTTCAGAGCTTCAAGACCCTTTGGTGTGATGAGTCCCTCTTCAATAAGACCCTGGTCCTCAAGCGTTTTTACTGCTGAATTAACTGATCCCAAAGAAAGCTCAGTCTCTTCTGCAAGCTGTCTCTGATTGAGCTTCTCGTCAGAAAGAGCAATGGTTTTTAATACAGAAAACACGTTATTTGTTAGTGCCACGGTTCCTCCAAATGAAGACCAATTAACTGCGAAATAAACTTCCATACCAATTAACTTCAGTCATAATACTCCTATGTTCAAATTTGTACAAGTGTAAATATATTTTGAACATATTACCTTCAGAGGATTGCCATAGACTGCCAATCTAACAAAAAACGGCACCTGAGATGCCGTTTTACCTTTTATGTATTGCTTTACAAACGAGAAGACCCTAGTAAGGACCAAAATCCAAACGCGCTGGATAGTGGTTTTTACGCTTCTCAACTGGTGGCATTTGCATGTAATCACCGTAAAGCATCCTAAGGAATTTATCATTTTGATTAGGGAACGCTACTTGAATTCCATCAAAATCAAGCTTATCAACAGGGAAAACCTCATCAACTGGATAGGTATTTACAAACCTATCCGTATCGTGCAGGTAGGCAATTCTTTTTGTCTTAACGTGAGCAAAGCGGTTGCGGGCTTCCTGCTCACGCTCATACATTTTCTGAGTAGAGAGATGCAGCAGTTTGCAAACTCCCCTACCCATAGTAACTGCTGCCTTTAAGAGCTTTCCTTTGATGCCGTCGGCCAAAATAACAGGGCGAGGAACGTCAACGAGGATGCGCATATGTGACCAGAACCACGCATCAAATGCCTGCTTCTGATATTCCTTCTCGTCATCCGAAACGTTATCAAAGCAGTAGACATCTAGGAAAATACCAAGGTCAAGAGGAAGTGGCGCAAGTGCTTCTTCGCAGAACTGTGTTCCTTTGAGCATAATGCGCGTGGTTGGGAATGGATAGTTGATATCCCTCTCAGTATTCATGATTGAATACTTTTCTGACCACTCTTTATCATAGATATCTAAGAGTTTGTTGAAGTCTTCTGCAGGAAGACAAACATCAATATCATCGTCCCAAGGAATAAATCCCTTATGACGAAGGGCGCCAATCGCGGTGCCGCCAAAACCAAAATAGCGGATGTTGTTGGCTTCACACGTGTCTACGAAGTCCTTTAAAATCATCAGCTCAACTTGCTGGAGATGCTTAAGCGTTTCTGTATCGTATGTGCGCATTATCGACCTTCATACATCTTCTTGTAGTAATCCTGATAATCACCGGAAACTACATTCTTAACCCACTCGCGGTTTTCTAAATACCAGTTGATAGTGGTAACAATGCCCTCTTCAAATGGAGTTTCTGGATACCAACCAAGCTCTTCTTTAATCTTATCGGGTGCAATACCATAGCGACGATCGTGACCCTTGCGGTCAGTAACGTAAGAAATCAGATTTTCAGTAATCTGAGTGTCACCAGTAATTCTTGCAACCTCACTAATGATGCGCTTAACAATGTAAAGGTTGTTGCGTTCGTTATGACCGCCAACGTTATAAACCTCGCCCAGCTTGCCACCCTCTAAGACCATAGCAATTGCCTTGCAGTGATCATCAACATAGAGCCAGTCACGAACATTCAGTCCGTCGCCATAAACTGGAAGTGCCTTGTGCTCCAAGCAATTCTCAATCATCAGAGGAATGAGCTTCTCAGGGAACTGATAGGGGCCATAGTTGTTAGAGCAACGGGTGATTATTGCTGGGAATCCGTACGTATCATGCCAGGCTTTTACAAACATATCTGCAGAAGCCTTAGATGCAGAGTAAGGGCTATGAGGGCTCAATGGTGTAGTCTCGCGGAAGAATGCTTCTGGATCATCAAGTGGCAGCGAACCATAGACCTCATCAGTAGAAACCTGCAGGTATCTGTGGTCCCCGTAAGAACCCTGACCAACATTCCAGAAAGATTCTGCAACGCTCAGGAGCGCAACAGTACCCATAACGTTTGTGTCAGCAAAGGCACCTGGATCTTCAATAGAACGGTCTACGTGACTCTCTGCTGCAAAGTTAACAACGTAATCAGGATGATAGGTCTCAAACAGCTGTGTCAGAGCCTCTTTATCCCTAATATCTACATGAGCAAAGGTATAGCGAGGATCTTGATCATATTCCGAGAGGTTCTCAAGGTTGCCTGCATACGTCAGAGCATCCACGTTCAAGATATGAATGTCCTGATTTCTTCTAAGCATATAGTGGATAAAGTTAGATCCAATAAATCCAGCTCCACCAGTTACTAAATAGGTCTTCACACTAACCTCTTTCTACCTTCGAAAGATATGTCGCAAGAGCCTCCTGCCAAGGTCTCATACAATTTCCAATGGTACTCTCAAGATGACCGTTTACTAAAGATGAATACGCAGGGCGAGAAGCGCTTTCTGGGTGCATCTCTTTCCACTGAGCAGAAGTTACCCTACGAACCTTACAGTCAAGATTGCTGCCAGCCATAATAGCTTCAGCAAAATCAGCCCATGAACATGTTCCTTCATTAGTTGCATGGTAGATGCCATAGTTCTCAGTGGCTGCAATGCACAAAATTGCGTGAGCTAGGTCATTTGCGCTGGTAGGATTACCCACCTGATCATCAACAACGCTAATCTCTGGATACTTTGCGCCAAGAGCGCGCATAGTTGCTACAAAGTTCTTGCCAACATAGCCGTAAAGCCATGCCGTTCTCACTACAAACGTTTGAGGATTTGCCGCAAGCGCAAGTCCCTCTCCCGCCAATTTGGAGCGCCCATACGCAGAAACAGGATAAGGAGCATCGTGCTCTGTACGAGGTGAGCTTTCTTTTCCACTAAAGACATAATCGGTAGATACTTGAACAAGCTTTGTCTGCGTAGCGCTGCAAGCTCGTGCAAGATTCATAGGGCCAAGGGCATTTACTGCAAAGGCCATCTCAAAATTGCTTTCGCAGCCATCGACATTTGTTGCGGCCGCACAGTTAATAACAAGGTCATAACGATCATGCTGGTCAAACCATGTATTTACCGCGTCTGAACTGGTAATATCCAGTTCTTCTGCGTCAGTATAGTCAACATCTGGGTCAACAAACAGCTCTGGAATAGCCCCAATTTCAGAGATACCAGTTTCAAAAAGACGTTTGAGTTCATTGCCTAACTGACCATGAGAGCCAGTAATAAGAATACGCATGTTACTCCCCTTTTTCAGAAGGAAGAATACGTCCCTCTGCAACGCTCTTAAGGTGCTCGCCATACGTAGATTTACCGTAGCGTTCTGCACACTCAATAAGTTTAGAGCTGTCAATCCAACCGTTCTCAAAAGCAATTTCTTCTGGAACACTTACAGGCAGACCTTGCGCAGTCTCAACAGTACGAACAAAGGTAGATGCCTCAAACAGAGACTCCATAGTTCCTGTATCCAGCCATGCAAAGCCACGGCCAAGGGTGACAACATCAAGCGTGCCATCGTCAAGATAGAGTCGATTAAGGTCAGTAATCTCATACTCACCACGAGCACTTGGCTGAACCTGCTTTACCAGCTCAGTAACACGCTGATCGTAGAAATAAAGTCCCGTTACTGCGTAGTTAGATTTTGGATGCTCTGGCTTCTCCTCAATTGAGATAGCGTTGTAGTTCTTATCAAACTCAACAACGCCAAAACGCTCTGGATCATCAACGTGATAACCAAAAACTGTGGCACGACCAGCTGTTTGTGCCTGCTGAGCAGCTTTTCTCACAAGTCCTGAAAGGCCATTTCCAAAGAAGATATTGTCTCCAAGAATCAAAGCTGCAGCGTCATCACCAATAAACTCTTTACCAATAACAAAGGCCTGAGCAAGTCCATCGGGAGAAGGCTGCTCGGCATAACTGATGGAGATACCGAAGTCAGAGCCGTCACCCAAGAGCCTCTTAAAATTTGGCAGATCGCGTGGCGTGGAGATAACCAAAATATCTCTAATACCTGCAAGCATAAGCGTTGACAGCGGATAGTAAATCATTGGCTTGTCATAAACAGGTAAAAGCTGTTTAGATGTAACGGTTGTCAGCGGATAAAGCCTGGTACCGCTACCTCCTGCAAGAATAATGCCTTTCAAAATTACTCCCCATCAATCGGGCTTCCCGCTAAACACCGTTTAGGACGATATTGATATGTAATCTTACCAAAGTCTTACTCAACAGCGGTGATTCTATACAGTCTATAAGGTCCTTCTTGAAGAACAATCTCAAATCCAGGAATTTCATCAGTAATCTGTAAACCTGAAAAATAATAGCTTTGGTCTCCTAATAAAGCTGGATTTTCTAAATCTAACAACAAGACATATCTTGCACCAGTTTCTCGCACTGCCTGCTGAACCTCTGGATTACTAGCTACCTCATTAAGCCTTGTACGAATAATTACACTTTGTGGCAGCTCTTCTGTTTCTACCTTCGCGCGGTAGAAAATGTTCATACCATAAAGTGAATTAAGAACAAGCGAACCATCGTATGGATTATTGACTACCAGATCATCGCCAACAATCTGCAGAGCTCTTCTTACAAACTCATCCTCACTTGCCTTATAGGTTGTATGCTCACGAGGCTCAAAGACCTCATTGAGCCATATGATGCCATAACGGATTTCGCTATGCTCTTTTCTAGGTAGGCTTGCCAAGTTCCACGGACTCAAAAGAACACAGCCCCATAACACCGCCACGATGCTCATAAGAACGCCAGAGTTCTTAATAAACATGCAGGGCTTACAGGTTGATTGATCTCCATTTGCAGAAATGGTACAAGCAGAATTCTCTGAGCTTGTTTTCTCGCCTTTGTTTCCTTTTTCTTTGACCGTCTTAATAACGTATTTAATCAAGTCAAATACAAGCGTGATGGATGTTTCCATACCAATAATTGCAACAGGAACTGCAGCTATTGCTACCATCGCGGCGGTTCTTTCTGGATCGGTATACCAAAATCCCGAGAAAAACCTCTTAATAGGAAGCACATCAGAAAGACTCGCCACATAAATAACGGCAGTCATGAGAAATACCAGAGTGAGCCAGCGACAATTTTTATTCATACAACAGCTCACAAATCCAAGCCAGAACGCAACGGCAAAAAGAATCTGTGGCAAATTCAAAAGCAAGCCAAAATTCAATACGGAAAGAACTGACTTAATTGGATCAACATAAATTTCCCAGAGGAAATTGACTGTCGGTGCCATAAAACTTGAATTAAGCACAATAGTCCACATACCAATAGCGGAGCCAAGAATTACGCACTCTAAACAAATCAATAGAATGATTTTCTTCGGTTTTGTTAATTCAAATTTCTTACTCAAATACTGAGCAAAACTTGGAAGCAAGTTACAAAGAACAAATGGTAAAACAAAAATAGCCCACAAAAAATCTGCACTAGGATGAACCAATGCAAGTGCAATAATCCCCATAAAACATAAACAAAGTGTATGAATATTTACAGAAAATATTTGAACGCTATGAGTTGATGAGCATACTTCTTTGCAGGATGTCTTCTCGTTAAAAGACAATATAAAGACTGCTACAACAGTGGGGACAAGACAAAAGCCAGCTATATTAGGAAAGACTGCATGCACCGTAACCATTCGAATAGGAAAAGCCAATTGTGCAAATGCCGCAAATGCAGTCAGTAAACTAAAAGTTACATTCTTCTTTCCTATCACTTGAAGCAAAGCACAGACGCCCACTGGATATATAACCGCGACAAAAACAAACCAAACCACATTTTCTGTAAGTACCTCATTAAAGCCTGTAATTGCTGCAGTAACGGCTGCTAAAGAATGAAATAAAGTTGGATAAAAGCCCTCGTCAAAGAAGGGGGTCTGAAGCTCTGCTCTTGCTCCTGTATAAAAGGCAGCATGCAACATAGAATAAATGCCCGACTGAACACTTCTTGTAATGTACGCAAGGTGCGCGTAGTTATCAGCGGACTGCAAGAACCAAGAGGGGTTTCTAATTGCTTTGTGGAAAATAACAAAGAATATTGCAGTAGAGATAGCAGCAGTCACTAAGAGAAAGACTCCGTTTAGAGAGTCCTTCTCGCCAGGATTTGCATCAGATTGATTTTGCTGGGTTGGCCTGACCTTCTGAATAAGATACGAAAGCCCAGCAGCAATCAAGATAAAAAGACCAACGCCTCCCAAAAGCGGCGTTACACCTCTTAAACCCAAAGGATATATTGCAATTCCAGAAAAACCAATGAGGCAGACCGAGATAAGCGGAGCTACCACAAGGGATGTCATTCGTTTAGTGCCAATAGCGCGAGAAAAAAGATATCCCGGTACATAACAAAGAACCAGTACAACTGCTACTGCTAGAGCAAACTGTCTCCACATGTGTAAGCTTCCTTATTTGGTTGCCATTGTCGACTAGATGAGCTGAGCCCAGCGCTTTTTACCTGCCTGGAGAAGAGCTTTCTCAAGAACCGATGGCTCAACCTTATAGGTCTTTGCGGGAAGAGGCTGCTGGTTAATCTTAATACCGCCGCCGTCAATAAGACGGCGAGCCTCACCATTACTTGAAGCAATTTCTACCTCCACCAAAATCTTTGGCAGATAGATAAGGCCATCCTCATCAGTCTCAAGAGAGATGGCAAACTCTTTGACGTCGTCAGGAACCTCATTGTTCTTGAACTGAGCATCAAAAGCAGCCTGAGCCTTAAGGCCTTCTCCCTCACCGTGGTAAAGGTCAACAATATTTCTACCAAGAGCGCGCTTGAGCTGATAGGGATCAGCAGTACCGTCTTCAAAGCTCTTATCGATTGCATCAAGCTCATCAATAGAGAGCGTAGAGCAGAGACGATAGTACATTGGAATAATCTCGTCAGTAATTGACATGACCTTACCAAACATATCGTTTGGCTCATCAGTCAGGCCAATGTAGTTACCGTAAGACTTACTCATCTTCTTAGTGCCATCAGTACCTACAAGCAAAGGCATAGTAAGCGCAATCTGAGGCTCCATGTCCATATCACGCATAAGATCGCGGCCAGCAAGCAAGTTGAAGATCTGGTCGTTTCCGCCCATCTCTACATCTGCCTTGATAACGACTGAATCGTATGCCTGAAGCACGGGATAAATGAACTCGTGAAGCGCAATTGGCTGCTGATTGTGATAACGATTAGAGAAGTCTTCTCGCTCAAGAATACGAGCAATGGTGAACTTGCTCATAAGACCAAGCATGGTCTCAAGATTCATAGGCTTAATCCAGTCACCGTTATGAACAACAGTGGTTCTTTCTGGATCAAGAATCTTCATAGCCTGGTTAACATAGGTCTCTGCGTTTGCATCTACCTGCTCTGCAGTGAGAGGAGGACGGGTAGAATCGCGTCCGGAAGGGTCTCCGATCAGCGCGGTGCCGCTACCAATAATCAAGGTGACATTATGGCCAAGGTCCTGGAACTGGCGCATCTTGCGCAGAGGAACTGCATGTCCCAGATGCAAATCAGGACTTGTTGGATCAACACCAAGCTTGATATTAAGAGGAGTGCCCTTCTTGAGTTTTTCTTTTAGACCGTCCAAAGGAACAATCTGCATAGTTCCTGAAGTAATAACACGGAGTTGTTCTTCTACTGAAAGCACTCTGTATCCTCTCAACGCAAGCCTGTTAAACCATATAGTTTCTGCTACAAATAGTATCAATTCAAAATGTTATCTATCAGAATACAACAGAGTTGTAACTCTTTATTCACTGAAACATAAATATCAGACTATAATAGTGAGAGCTATGACAAGGAGGCTCAATGGGTATTAGAACCCGTCGTGCACGTAAACACGCAAATACACATGCCGTAGGTTTTGGCATTGCCGGATTCTTTGGCTTTATGGCTCTTCTCGCGCTTGCACTTGCTCTTTCTTTGGGTGCAGCTGTTTCTTCATGGCTCGAAGACCTGCCAGATTACAACTCTGCTGATGCTTACCTGGTAGCAGAGCCTACCCGCGTTTATGACTCCAAGGGTAACGACATTGCTGACTTCTATCTGCAGCAGCGTCGTTCTGTTACCTTGGATCAGATTTCTCCTTATGTTATTCAGGGCACCATTGACACTGAGGACAAGCGCTTCTATTCCCACAGCGGTATTGACCCCTGGGGTATTGTCCGCGCATCTGTTGGCTCGCTGTTTGGTGGCGGCGAAGGTGCTTCCACAATTACGCAGCAGCTTGTTCGTAATACCGTTCTTTCTAACGAGCAGTTTGAGCGCTCTTTGAAGCGTAAAGTCCGCGAGGCTTACATCTCTATTCAGATGGAGAAGAAGTTTACTAAAGACCAGATTCTTAATATGTACCTCAACACCATTTACTACGGTAATGGTGCTTACGGTATTGAAGCAGCAAGTATTATCTACTTCAACAAGCATGCAAGTGACCTAACTCTTGCTGAGGCTGCAACACTTGCTGGTCTTCCAAACGCACCTTCTGCCTATGACCCAACTGTTAATCCAGAGGCAGCAAGAGAAAGGCGTAATACCGTTCTTGAGCGTATGCTTCGAGCGGGCGATATTACACAGGAGCAGTACGATGAAGCTGTTGCTGAAGATTTAGTACTTAACCCTGGTACTTTGACCGACAACATTGGCCAGTTCCCTTACTGGACTGACTACATTCGTAGCCTGCTTCAGGAAGACTTTGATAGCGATACCATTCTTCAGGGTGGATTGCGCGTTTACACTACGCTTGATCCTGACCTTCAGAAAGATGCTGATGAGGCAGCTAGAAGGCGTATTGCTGAGCTTGGCAACCCTCGCCTGGGCGCTGCTTTGGTTTCCATTGATCCTCAAACTGGCTACATTAAAGCAATGGTAGGCGGACAGGATTACTCAAAGAGTCAGTACAACATTGCAACCAGTAGTAACCGTCAGATGGGCTCCAGTTTTAAGATGTATACGCTGGTAGCAGCCCTTTCTGAGGGCATGAACCCAGAGATTGTTCTTAACGGCAACTCCCCTATGCAAATTACACCAACCTGGTTGGTCAGAAACGCTGGTAACTACAGCTACGGTGCAATTACCCTACGTCAAGGTACGGTTTACTCGTCCAACACTGTTTACGCACAGGTTGCTGAAGCTATTGGTATCGATAAGATCCTTCAGACGTGCTATGCCATGGGTATTCGCACACAGCTACAGCCATACCTGTCTACCACTCTTGGTTCTCAGGGCGTAACCCCTATTGAGCAGTGCACCGCATTTGCAACCCTTGCTGCAGGCGGTGTTCGTCGTGATGCTGTTGCAATTACGCGCATTGAAGACCGTAATGGCAACGTTATCTACGAGCACAAGGACAACCCAGTTCAGGCAATTAGTCCTGCTGTTGCTGCAGCTGCTACCGATGTTCTGAGCGGCGTTCTTACCTCTGGTACTGGTCGCTATGCCTACAACCTGAAGACCTTCAACCAACCAGTTGCAGGTAAGACGGGTACTTCCGATAACTCCGAGGACCTTTGGTTCTGCGCCTATACCCCACAGCTTGCAACAGTTGCTTGGTGTGGATATCCAGATAGTCGTGACCCTGTTATTATCGGCGGCGGAGAGTCCTCTACCTTTGTTACTGCACAGTACGTATGGGCGTACTACATGAACGCAGCTCTCTCTGGCGTTGCTCGCGCTGAGTTCCCAAAGACCACTGAAACTATTGCTTACAAGCCTAATAGTTACTGGAAATTTGTTGGTGGCTCCGCTAATGCTAAGCAAAATGAGAAAGATGACGACGAAGAGGAAGAGGAGGAGACTACCGAGGAGGAGGAAGAGGACGATACCACCACTACTCCTACCACTCCTACTACTCCAGCCACACCAGGTACCGGTACGGGCACTGGCACGGGTACCGGAACAGGTACTGGAACAGGTACTGGAACAGGAACAGGTACTCCATAAACCTCTGGTTTATCTACAGCAAAAAGGAGTCTGCTCTATGCAGGCTCCTTTTTTGTAAGACTTGTGCCTTGACGGGTTTCTCGCCAAAGGCTTTATGTTTAGAAAATGTTGTCTACGTTGCCAAGTTGCGTAATGATGCGTACCACGTCTGCAGCATGCGCAGTTTTATCCACAATCATCAAAACGGTATCGTCGCCGGCAACGGTGCCAACAACGTGGTCAAGCTCAACGTCATCAAGGGCAAACGCAACGGCTGATGCAGTGCCCGGATGGCATCGAATCACAATAAGATTCTCTGCTGCTGTAGCCCCAACCACAAACTCAGAGAGCATTTTCTGCAAATGCATATCTTCAGAAAGCACATAGGCGCCCTCGGGAAGCTTTTGCAAATCCATTTCTGCTGTATCACGAGAAACGGTTGCTTGAGTACAGGCAAAACCACGATCTTTAAGCATGTCAACAAGATCGCGCTGCGTACGGATTGACTCGCTGCGAACAAGCTCACGAATCACGTCCTGTCGAGCATTTCTATGCTTCACGACGCCTTCTTTCTTTATGCGGCTCACTAACTTTTGAAAACAAATGATAGTGAGTAAAAGAATATACTTAATCAACCCTTATGCGCATGCCAAACCGCTAAACGGTGTAAATTACCCGCTCGTCGGTCGGAATATTGCATTCACCGTTTTCTAAAAGTATTTATGCACTTCTCGCCGTATGATTCATCATGAGTGAAACTATTTTTACGGCTTGGAGGCCACCATGCCCCTGAATGATTCACCTGATAGAAGACAAGGCTCCTACGGAGATCCTGCAATGCGTCGCCGTCCTCCACAAAATGGCCGTCCTTCTCATGATGGCGGTTTTTCTGATAGGCAGGCAAGACGTCGCAAGAGAAATACCCTTGGTTCGCAGGCAGTTCTTTTTAAGAGACAGTCTCTACTACATCGCATTGATTCTCGTATGAGAACCTATATTGTCATTGGTCTAGCAGTTATTGCAGCACTTTTACTGGTCTTTATTGTGTCGAGCTGCGTGCGTGGTTGCGCTAAAGAATCTACTCCGGAGGTAGAGGCCAACTCCGTTGATTCTCGTGTTGCTGTGGGAACTTCAGAGGAGCTGACTAAAGCCCTGGCAGCTAAGCTAGATCAGAACAAAAACCTTGCATGGATTGCAGAACACGCTGATAAATACAGCGATAAAAGCCTCATTGAGCTGGCACTTGCCCACCCTGAGGCAATTGATTTTGTTGCAAACTATCCCGATTCTGACGGCAAAGCCAAAACCTACGACGATTCAATCACCAAAGGCACAGCTCCACAGCTCTATACTTGGGACTCCAGGTGGGGCGGAGTCTCGTATGCTGGTTCTGTAATTGCCACCAAGGGCTCTGGCCCAACTGCCCTTTCTATGGCATACATGGGCCTTACCGGAAAGAACAACTGGACTCCAGCAGATATTGCGGGCGCTGTTGAAACCGCTAAAGCAACGGACACCGACTCTGGAATGAACAGATCATTTCTCGAGAAGAACTTAGCTAACCTTGGTCTTACCGCTGATAGCTATAACATTTCTGCCGACAATATCACCACGCTTCTAGATGCTGAAACCTTCCTGCTTGTTGAGGTTAAGGGCAATAAGCTGAGCTCTGATGGCGATCACTGGATTTTGGTAACCAGCAAGAACGATGACGGCACCGTAAATGTCCACGACCCTCTGTCCCCTGAGGTAAGTGCACGTCCATGGGCGGCAGAAACTATTGCCAGCGCTGCAAACGCCCTATATACCGTGACGGTAAAGGCCGCGGAGTAAAAAACCCAGCATCCACAAAAGGTGAATGCTGGGCTGGACGGGTTTCTCGCCAAAATATTGCGTGGAAAAACGTTTTAGAGGTAAAGGCGAACTATGAAAGCACCTTCTGAGCGGCCTCGCTGAGCTCGGCGATGCGTGCCTCGGCCTCTTCGCGAGTTTTGCCGTTGGCAAAGAGGTAGGCTTTGACCTTAGGCTCGGTGCCTGATGGACGGAAGATGACCTTGTTGTCTCCCTCAAGCCTATACTCAATAACGTTGGATGCTGGCAGCGTCTGAGGAGCCTCTTTCTGCAGGCCCGAGACGCGAGGCATTTCTGCACAGTCAGCATAGTCTGTTACGCCAACAACCTTGTAATTGCCCACCGTTTCCAGTGGATTCTTTCGCAGGCTGCTCATAATCTGAGCCATCTTTGCGGCACCCTCAGCGCCTGGATAGGCAGCGTTGACAACGCCATTGAGGTAGTAGCCATAGCACTGATACAGGGCATCCATTGCCTCGTAGAGGTCCATGTTACGAGCTGCGTACCAAGAAGCCATTTCAACGCAGAGCATGGTGGCGACAATAGCGTCCTTATCGCGAGCGTGGGTACCAACAAGATAGCCGTAGGACTCCTCAAAGCCCATGAGGAAGCGATCCTCTTCGCCGGCATCCTTGAGCTGGTCAATTTGGTCGCCGATGTACTTGAAGCCCGTGAGCACACGGCGCATCTCAAAGCCACGAGCACGTGCCAAGACGTCGGGCATAGCAGAGGATACGATAGTAGAAACGGCTACCTTATCCTGGGGTTTCTCGCCACGCTCTTCAGCCATGGTAAGGAGCCAGTCCATAAGCAGGACGCCCATCTCGTTACCGGAAAGCAGCACGTAATCGCCGTTATGAGGGATTGCAGTACCCATACGGTCGGCATCTGGGTCGGTTGCCACCAAAAGATTTGGCTTGACCTTGTCGGCAAGCTTGAGGCCCAGCTCAAGTGCCTCACGGAACTCTGGATTTGGATAGGAGCATGTGGGGAAGTTTCCGTCTGGCTCTGCCTGCTCTGGAACAACGTCAACGTCATTGACGCCAATCTCCTTGAGGATGCGTGTGACGCACTCCATACCTGTACCATTAAGCGGCGTGTATACAACCTTGTAGCCGTCGGCAGCCTTAAATCCTGGAATAGAAACGCGCTTGATAGCCTCGATGAAGTTGTCCAGAACCTCTTCTGGAGTCCAAATAATCAGGCCCTTCTCCAGGCCCTCTTCAAAGTCCATAGGCTTGACGTCAAAAGGATTGACGCGTGCGATGTTTGCAGAAATCTCTGCTGCAGCCTCGTCAGTAATCTGACCACCGTTATCGTTGTATACCTTATAGCCGTTATAAGGCGCAGGGTTGTGGCTTGCAGTAAGCACAATACCTGCGGAAGTCTTGAGGTAGCGGACAGCAAAAGAGAGCGTTGGGACAGGCTCAATGCGTGGATAGACGTACACACGGATGCCATTAGCTGCTAAAACACCAGCTGCAACCTTCTGGAAATCCTCACCCTTGAGGCGAGAATCCCTTGCAAGAGCCACGGTAGGATTTTGGTAGTGAGCATTGAGGTAATCCGCAAGGCCCTGGGTTGCCTGGGCGACAACATAGACGTTCATGCGGTTAGTGCCAACGCCAATGGTGCCACGAAGACCAGCAGTACCAAAAGCAAGTGAGCGATAAAATGCATCGTAGAGCTTATCTTCTGCTTCTGGTTTTGCAAGCTCTCCGAGCTCTTTTACCAGGTCTTCTTCGGTGACGTTTGCACGCCAGGACTCAAATGTTTCCATAACTTTTGCATCCATAATGACTCCCAAACCTCAAACAGCTCTCTATTTCTTTATAAAAGATACTATGCGTATTTTAAGCGAAAAATAACAGATGATTTGGGACATTATGTATGAACTTCCGCTCTTCGGTAAGTGGAGGGTGGTACGGGCTGCGGGTGCGCTGCTCGTGGGTGCTGGCCCGCGGATTCTTGTCCGAGAGCGACCCACGGGTTCTTGATGTATTTTCTTTTCCCCAGCCATTTGGCGAGAAAAACATGGGAAAATGTTACGTCAGTATGTATTCAATTCCTACGGGCGAAAGGTGTCCCGATGTCTCAAGAACTTGAGTTCTTTGCAACGTGTCCAAAAGGCTTTGAGAAGCTTCTTGCACAGGAGCTTGACGGCCTGCGCATCAAAAAGGTACGCCCTCTTGGCGGACAGGTTGCGTTTTACGGCTCACTTGCCGATGCTTACCGCGTCTGTTTATGGTCTCGCCTCACGTCTCGCGTCATTTTGGTGCTTGATCGCGTTGGTGCTGCAACTTCAGACGCTCTCTACGAAGACCTCTCCCACATTGCTTGGGAAGACCATATTGGTCCACATGCCACCATTGCAGTGAGCGCTCATGGTACAAATGACCAGCTCAGAAACACAAACTTTATTGCTGTCAGAACAAAAGACGCTATTGTAGACCGACTTGCAGCAAAGCACGGAAGCCGTCCTATGGTCAACACGCTTGCACCTGACGTGACTATTGTCGTGCGCGTGTCACGCAACCGTGCCACGGTTGGCATCGATCTTGCTGGTGAGGCGCTCTTTAAGCGCAGCCTGACTGGCGGTCGAGGGCCGGCACGTGAGTTTGCGCCGCTCAGGCTAGACTACGCCGCTGCCCTTCTGTACCTGCAGGCGCAAACTGCTGCGAGTGCATCGCTCTTCTCGCCAGATGTGCCGCTGCCGGCGTTGCTGTTCCCGGGAGCGGGTGCGCTTGCACAGGAGGCAGCGGGCATGGCGCTGGATGTGGCGCCGGGCATTCTGCGCGCTCGCTGGGGCATGACGGGTTGGGCTGGCCACGACGACGATGCCTGGCAAGATTTGCTGGCCGAAGCCGATGAACGTGCCGAGAAGGGCCAAGAGCGCCAGGTCACACTCTATGCAGCAGACCCTCGCCCAAAAGCCAAAGAGGCTGTGCTTTATACGCTTCGTGCAGGCGGTCTCAAGGCTGACGTGCAGTTCTTGGCAGCTTCTGAGCTGCTAAAACATGCAGAGCACTTCACGGGCATTGTTGCCGATCTCTCTTGGACCAAAGAAGAGCCCACACTTCAAGGCTCCGCTTACTCCACGCTTGGACTTTTTGCGGGACAGGCAAGCACGCTTCTTACCAGCGATACAAATACTGATACGGTACTCAGAGCAACTCCATCGCAGACACTTTCTGTCTACGTGGGCAACTCCATTGCCACCATGCGCTCCTACCCTGCCGCAGTCGTTGAGGAAGCAGGTGGCGGCGAAGTTGATGCCACTGCACCAGCAAGCAACTCTGAGTCAACCTCGGTTCCTGCAGGTCCCACTGTCATGGTTAACAACCAGCCGGTAAGCGTGCTGGTTCCTGCATCCGATCAATTTGCCGCACGCCTTGCTAAGGTGGCCAAGCAACGCGCTAAGTGGGCTCGTAAAAACGACGTCTCGTGCTACCGCGTATACGACGCTGACCTGCCCGATTACGCCGTCAGCATTGACATCTACAAGGGTGCCACAAAGCCAACTACCTGGCTGCAAATCTCTGAGTACGCTGCATCTAAAGAGATTGATCCAGACCTCGCAAAACGCCGCCTCCTAGACGTCCTAGCTTTGGCTCCTCGCATTCTAGGCGTACCTAGCTCAAACGTAAATCTACGAACAAGAACGCGTGCAAAGGGTGGCTCTCAGTACTCTGACGAGGGCAGCGCAGCCGACAACTCCAGAAAAGAAATGCTGCTCATCGATGAGGGCGGCCTACTCTTTGAGGTCAACTTTGCATCCAGACTGGACTGTGGAATCTTCCTAGACCACCGCGATACGCGCGCAGAGATTCGCGAGCTCATGAAGAGTGCCGGCGCAGCTAAGAGCTTCCTCAATCTCTTTGCCTATACAGGTACCGCTACCTGCTACGCAGCAGATGGTGGTGCACTTCACTCCACAACCGTTGACCTCTCCAAGCCTTCGCTTGAGTGGGCCAAGCGCAACATGAAGCGCAACGGTTTTGACGGAGAGGAGCACGAGTTTGTCCAGGCAGACGTTCTGTCTTGGATTACCGAGATGCGTCACACCAAAAACCGCTGGAACGTCATCTTCTGCGACGTCCCCACCTTCTCTAACTCATCGCGCATGAGGCAAAGCTCGTTTGATGTCCAGAGAGATCACGCTGAGCTTATCATTGGCATTTCTCGCCTTCTGACTCGCGGCGGCGTTGCCATCTTCTCGTGCAACCTGCGTACGTTCAAACCAGATGTCGAGAAAATCCAGCGAGCTGGCGTCGAAATTGAAGACATAACAAGTGAAACTATTCCGGAGGACTTCTCAAGAAATCAGAAGATTCACCATGCATATAAAATCTCGAGAAAACCGCGGGAAAATGAGTAAATTTTTCCGCTTGCAGGCAAAATAAGTACGTTTGTACATTCGTCTAGTTATAACTAGGTATATGGACTAACATATGATGACGAACTGTACTAATCATCTGTTGAGAGGATTAATAGATGAATACAAGTAAAGCTGCATTTCATGCGCTTTTCTCTAAGAATAAAGCCAAGAAATCAACTGGCATTCCTCTAAGTGCCGGCATGGTACTTGTTACCCTTGGCATCGTCTACGGTGACATTGGCACTTCTCCAATGTACACCATGAAGGCAATTATTGCTGGTAACGGTGGTCTTCTTACCATGAGCACCGATGTTGTTTTGGGTGCTCTGTCCCTCATTATCTGGACGCTGACACTCATTACAACCGTTAAATACGTCATGGTTGCAATGAAGGCAGACAACCACAATGAGGGCGGAATCTTTGCGCTCTACAGTTTGGTTAAAAAGTGCGCCAAATGGCTGATTATTCCTGCCATGATTGGTGGCGCAGCTCTTCTTGCTGACGGTATTTTGACCCCAGCTGTTACAGTAACCACCGCTATTGAGGGTTTGCGTACTATTCCTGCAGCTCATGCTATCATTGGTGATAATCAGCACATTGTTGTCATGATTACCATCATCATCCTCTGCACCCTCTTTGCCTTACAGAAGGCAGGTACTTCTACCATTGGTAAGGCCTTTGGCCCTGTCATGACGCTTTGGTTCTTGTTCTTGGGTGCCATGGGTGTTATGAACATGTTTGCTGACATTAGCGTTGTTCGAGCTCTTAACCCAGTCCGCGGCATTCTGTTTCTCTTTGATGGCAAGCTCAATGCAGCTGGTCTCATGGTTTTAGGTAGTGTCTTCCTTTGTACCACTGGTGCAGAAGCACTTTATTCTGACATGGGCCACGTTGGCAAGAGCAACATTTACGTAAGCTGGCCTTTTGTTAAGGTCTGCTTGATTCTGAACTATCTTGGACAAGGCGCATGGCTCATTACCAACCACAATAACACCGTGCTAAATACTATCAAAGACCTCAATCCTTTCTTTGAAATGCTTCCTGGTCAGCTTAGACCATTTGCCGTTATTCTCTCTGCGCTTGCTGCAATTATTGCCTCTCAGGCACTGATTACCGGCTCTTACTCCATTGTCTCTGAGGCTATTAAGCTTGACCTTATGCCTCATATCAAGATCAACTACCCCTCCACAACTAAGGGCCAGATTTACATTCCACTTGTAAACAACATCATGTGGGTTGGTTGCATTGGCGTTGTACTTCTCTTCCAGAGCTCTGAGCACATGGAAGCAGCGTACGGTCTTGCAATTACCGTTACCATGCTCATGACCTCAATCTTGCTCTACACCTACCTGGCTGTTATCAGAAAGCGCCTATGGGCGGCCATTCCATTCATTCTTTTCTTTGGTGCTATCGAGGCTATGTTCTTCTTCTCAAGCCTTACCAAGTTCTTCCACGGCGGCTACTTTACCGTTCTTATGGCTACCGCAATCTTTGTTGTCATGTTTGTCTGGCGGCGCGGTACCGCTGTTGAGAGGACGCAGAGCGTTTATCTCCCCGTAGATAAATACATTGACCAGCTCCGTAGCTTGAGCCACGATGCAGATTATACAACCCTCGCTGATAACCTGGTCTTCTTGACCAATGACTCTTCATTTGACAAGCTGGATCGAGACATCCTCTATTCCATCTTGGATAAGCGTCCAAAGCGTGCTAAGGCCTACTACTTTATTAACATCTCGCTGACAGACGATCCAAATACCCGTGAGTTTATCGTCAATGACTTTGGTACAGACTTCCTGTTCAAGATTACCCTGCGTCTTGGCTTTAGGGTAAACCAGCGTATTAACACCTATCTGTATCAGATTGTTGGTGACCTGATTAAGAACAATCAGCTTGCTCCACAGAATCACAAGTATTCCATTTACAAGGAGCACTCCGAAATTGGTGACTTTAGATTCTGTCTGCTGCGTAAGGTACTAGCTCCAGAGACTGACATCAACGGTTTTGACGCTCGCTGCCTTGAGCTTAAGTACTTTATTCGTCGCATCTGCGGATCTCCTGCTCGTTGGTATGGTCTTGAGAACTCCAACATTGTCTTTGAGTACGTTCCTTTGTTCTCCAAGGTCAAGCGTGAGCAGAAGCTTACCCGTATCATGCTTGACGATGCAGCTCAGACAGGCTCTATGCCACTTGTTGAGGCTCCTATGAAAGAGCGCATTGCAGAGATTGAGGAAGATGAAGATATCTTTGCAGAGGCACTGCACAAGGAGCGCGTTGAAAACGCAGCTACCGTTGCAGACTACGTTGGTGGCGATACCGCTAGCTTCCGTCCTCTTAAGCTTGATGAGGAAGCGGCCGATGAAGATGTCTTTGAAGAGCAGCAGGACAGTAATCACTAACCTAGCGCGTAGTAGTTTTACTTCTCATAACAAAAGCCGACAGATTGTATCTGCCGGCTTTTTCTTTAAACAATATGTCTCAAGCAAAACTCTGAGACACTACTCCTTCAGCGCCAAGTGCTTACTCCCCCAGTGCCCACGTAAGGAATCGCGAGAAACCCGCCTCATCGTTAGTGAGTGTGATATAGGTTGCTGCCTCAAAATCTTCACGACGAGCGTTAGCAACTGCCGTACCCATTCCTGCGGCGGAAAGCATAGCAACGTCATTAAGCGAATCGCCAAAAGCTGCAGCATTATCCGTTGAAATGCCAAGATGATTGCAGAGCCACTGAAGTGCAGCACCCTTTGAAGTGCCGTCGGCCAGGATTTCCATTCCCATACTCATGGAAGCTGTGCCGCTGAGTCCCTTTACCGAAGCTACAGCATCTGCTACAAGTGCCTGGTATTTCTCGCCTTCTGAAACAGACCAGTAGGAACCAAGACGCTCAATGGTAGTAACGCCTTCAATAAACTCCTCAACACTTTGATCAAAGGGGGTGCGAGAACGCTGCATAAATGCTGCGTGATCTGCAGGAATACCCAGCTGAGAGATAAGATTGTGCCTTGAGCGCTCCAGATAAACACCACCGTCTGCAAAGATGTCAAAAGTCACAGGATAGTCCTTAAGCTTTTTATACAACTCAAGTGCCTGCTCTTTTGTCACTGTAGACTCGTGAAGAACAGCCTGAGTGGAAAGATCTCTGATAACGGCACCGTCGCAAGAAACCACATACTTAGAAGCAGGATGGTTCACAACCTCTTTTGGAAGCACGTTAAACGCGCGTCCAGAACAAGGAACAAAGGGAATACCTAGCTCAGCCAGGCGATCCAACATTGCCATGTTTTTGACATCAGGAGATTTGTCAGTATGCAAAAACGTCTCATCCATATCGGAAAAGACAATATCTACTTTCAGATTTGATACATCTTGAGTGAGCCAAGACTGCTTTTGAGCAATGAGTTCTTCAGTTGAAAGCTCTGACAAAACACTACCTCTTTATGGACGATACATAAACGTGAAAACCTCTTCACGCTGCATATTTACTTGTACACCAAGCTTTTCTGAAACAGCATCAAGACGCTCTTTGAGGCTCAAGAAAGACTCAGCATCCTGAAGTTCAACCAACATTGTCATGGTAAAAATGCCAGATAAAATTGTCTGAGCAATATCAAGGATATTTGCGTTTGACTCAGCCAAAGTAGAAGAAATTGCTGCAACAATTCCAGGAGCGTCGCTGCCCAAAACAGTGACAACAGCACGATTTGCAGATGTTTCTGAAGCCATAATTTCCCATCTCTTGAACGGATGGGTTAATTATAAGCTACGCCTTTCCAATTTCTACGCCATAGCGCGAACTAAACACCTTTTGAATCTCGTCAACGGTGCAATTAAGTGCCGTAATAAGCTCGTAAAGACCGCGATTACTGGCCATCTTAAAAATTCTCTCATGAGAAACAGGTGGTTTCTTGTTGAGCGAACGCGCCTTATCAATACGAGCTCTAAACGTTTTAGCAATACTAAAGGAGTCTTTACAAGAACCTTCTCTAATAGCGTGTCTAAAATGAGATTCCTCAAGCGACGCATTATGAATATGGAACGTAATAAGCTCAATTTGAGGATAGGTATCAACAAGATTCATGGCCTCGTCGTGCGTCATAAGATCGCGTAGTCTGAATTCTTGATTAAGAGGAAATACAATCTGAACAGGATGTTTTTGCCCAATAGGAGACAAAACGTAGGCCGGAGTAGGCTCCGAAACTACATTTTCAACAAGACATACGCCCTGACCTGGGTGAACGCAAAACTCGCCAACAGCCCGCATAACACCACTCCTCTCGGATAACAATAGTATACCATGAGAAGCGTGTTTTAAGCCAATGACCTGCAACTTTATAACTTGTCGCAGGTCATTCAATAACATAACAATATTTTATATAAGGAATCTAATCAATCATTGTGATGGACTCAATGACTGGTTGCTCTGAAGCAGGGATGGTCCCATTTGAATCGGTTGGAGTTACGCCTTTACAAATTGCATCGACAATGTCCATTCCACTTGTTACCGTGCCAAATGCAGCGTAATTTCCATTCAGAGTTGAGTTGTCTGCCTGCATGATAAAGAACTGTGAGCTTGCAGAGTTTGGATCTTGGGCGCGTGCCATGGAAATAGTTCCACGTGTATGCGAGATGTTATTCTCGACACCGTTTTTGGTGAACTCGCCCTTGATTTTATTCTCGGATCCACCCGAGCCATTGCCCTTAGGATCTCCACCTTGAATCATGAAGCCGTCAATAATGCGATGGAACGTAAGGCCATTATAGAAGCCTGACTCGGCAAGATGAGCAAAATTGGAAACCGTAATAGGAGCAACGTTTGCGTTAAGAGTTGCCTCGATAGTGCCGTAATCCTTCACCACAATACGAACATGATGAATGCCCTTTGCATACGGGTCATCCGCTGCTACAGAATCAATGTAGCCCTTGTTTTGTGAGCTCTGAGACTGCGTCTGTTGCGTCTGTTGAGATTGCTGCGATTGCGAGTTTGCTTGAGGCTGAGACTTATCAGCATCCCTCATTAGAGAGAAGAATATTGCTCCTACCGCAAGCACAACAATAACAACAACACCATACAGTCGGCGGTTCTTTGTTTGAAACACGCTATGCCCTCCTCTTTAAGCAGACGCGCACGAAACAATCCAAGACACCAGATTGGCGGTTGCATTGCCTGTTCTCTCGGCAAGAACGTGGCCCTTATCCCAAACAAGCGTGTAATCAACACTGCTCACGCCCGAGAAATGCTTTAGAGACAGACCCAAATTGAACGAGGTGCAAATTGAAGTATCAGTATTCTGAGCGCCCTCATTAATACGCCAATAAGGAGCAACCGATGCTGTCTGATAGCCTTTGTAAGATGCGCTGGTAAAGTACAGTGGATTGAACATATCAACACGAGTTGGAATGTCATTCTCCAGCGTATCAGCCTTATTCAGATCAGAGGTCCAATCATTAGCGTAGCTAGACTTCCAATCGGCAAGCTTCATGTAAGTATCAAGGTTCTTTTTAATGAGGTCAGCAGTCTGCTCATCAAAATGCAGCGTACTTTGCTCGCCAACGCCAAAAAGCTGATTAGCGCGGGTGCTTCTATCAGGAGCATCAAAAGCTCCAACTGGAAGCGACGCGCCTCTTAAAGCTCGCGAGAAACCCCTCAAGTTCTCAAGCTCAACACTCTGGCGACGAAGGTTATATACAACCCAAATAGATTCTGAGTTCAAAGAGCCAAAATAGTGCTCAGCAGTATCGTAGATAGTAGATTGAACCTGCTGAGTAGCAGGAGCTGCATTATCTGTACCACGAACCGTTGCAAGATTTGGATCACCTGGGAACGTAGGCTCTTCCAGTCGCTGAGGCGTAGAGGTATAAGGGAATGCGTTGTCTCTGACAAAGTTATTTGCAGAAGTCTTAAGCTCGTTGATAAGAAGGTCTGCATATGATCCAGCGGTATAGACGCCAGAGTTAGTCTCATCAAGACTGACCTTACTATCATTGCTGTCGAGAAGATCCATGTTGTTGACAAATGAAGCATATGCACCAGCAAGATCTTGCGAGAGAGGTTGGGTCCATACACCCTCAGCACGGGAGTCTGTTGCATCTGCATACTGACCAGCTGACCACTCATACGCTGCGTCTGCAAGATCATATGAGGTTGCCGGACACCATGAAGCGCTGCCATAAATAGAGTCTGACAGCTGCTCGCCCTTCTCGCTATGTGTAGCAGCACCAACCGCCTTAAGGTATGGCGTGTACAGTGGAGAATCTCCCGAGGTTCCCAGTACCGCGCTAAGGCCTCCGCCAGCCGCAAAACCAAATACAAAAATCTTTGATGTGTTACAAGGGAGCAGCTCATGGTTGTAGCGCAAGTACCTGATAGCAGCCTTGAGGTCTACTGCCGGCCAAGGCGATCCACCTGCGTAAAGCTCGTCCGAGCCTGTAGTTGAATCGTAGCCCGCACTTCTGCCGCGGAAACCTGCGTATACGTACACACAACCAGCCTCAAGGTACGGTGCAAGGCCTTCGTATGAGTAGCTTGTAGGGGCGCTCTGAGGGGCGAGCGTTGCTGTGTTAATAGGCATGACGATTGGCGCGGTACTTGCGGTGAAGCTGCCTACAACGGCCTTCTCACTTACTTCGCACTCGTACGTCGAGCCCTTCTTGGTTCCCGAGAAATACTTTCCAGGTACAAAGACCGAGAGGGTGTTCACCGACTTGCTTGCAGGCTTAGTGCAGTACTGAATGCCCAGCTGATAGTAGCAGTCGTTATCCTCATCATAGCTCCACTGGGTCATGTCCAGCTTAAGCGACTTGAACTCTTCAAGGTCCACGTTAGATGCAGGCTGATTCGTATCCTCAGACGTCCTTGCTTGTGGAGTGCATGCAGCCAAGGTACCTGCAGCTCCCAAAGCAGAAAGGGACAAGAATTCTTTTCTCGTAAAGGCCATAATTTCCCCTCGAATAGTTTATTCAGTGGAGGCAGCAACGACCGCTGACCTAGTTCAAGCTAGTCATCTATTGTACCAATTTGCAAACGTGTATGCTTAAGAGCAAGCGTTTAGAGAAACGAGTTAACATGCCAAAAGTTGTCAACTTCTTTGACCTCATTCATCTCAATGAAAGGCTTGCTCAGCAGGGCCTTTTAAGTAAAGTTCACCTGCGCGATGCATGCGGCAAGCAGTCTCTTTGGATAGAACTTCCCTCTGGCGAGAAAACCGATGAGCGCGAGAAAATCGACGGTCAAGAGCTCGAGAAAACAAAGGAGCAAATTGTAGCGTTTTTTGCAATAAAAGGCATGACCGTTGAATTTGACCTCACTGGCGGAAAAAATTTCTGGATTGTATAAATTGCCCGCTTGACGAAGCGCTTGAGTCTGTTATAGTAAATAAGCTTTTCGAAGCACCAATGGCTGGGTAGCTCAGTTGGTAGAGCAGGGGACTGAAAATCCCCGTGTCAGGGGTTCGATTCCCTTCCCCGCCACCATTTTAACGCTCAGGTTGATACCATCTTGGTATCAACCTTTTTTGTTATCTGCGGCTTGTGTAGTACGAGTGGCTTACGAGTTGTTCCAAGTGTCTTACGAGTGTTTAACACGTAAGCGTTTGTGCTAATGGATATATAAATGGTTGCTTCTGTATAAAACGATAAAGGTGTTGCACTAGCAATGAGAATTCAAGAGTAAGTATTACCATTGCAACCCAACTTCTATTGATAAAAGTCTATTGCTGTCCACGCATCATAAAATAAACCATATTTCCAACTATATATAACGCGCCAATAAACGCGAATGAGAGTGTGATAACCTGCAACAAAAAGGAATCAGAAAGCAGCATGATTAGCACGGAATAGATAAGCGTTACTGCTGCTATAATACATATACCAATACCTGCTCTTTTTGTAAACTCTTCCCTGTATTTTAAGGGAATCAAAATAATATTATACCAATGTACTAGGAAGGGATTTTTAGTTTTTATCAGCACATAGCCAATATACAAAAAGCAAAGGCTAATAATACCTATCGCTATGCCCCTGTAAATATTAGCATCCATGGGTATTCAACCCTTCAAGGTTTGGATTCACTCCTGGAATTACGATAACCTGAAAACCTGCAACTACGGTTACAGCCAACAGAATATTTTGACCAATCGCATAATTCACGTCATAAACAACATCAGCTTGAACAACTCTAGAATTGCTCGATTCAATCCCATTGATGTATTCAAGTGTGGGCTTAGAATACTCTAGTTTTTTCATAGTTGGCTCCCCTAATATCGTTGTCTAGTAAATGAATGTTATTGCCGTCTATCAAATCTACCTCTATGTCATATCCTTGGTTTATATTCCCAACCATTAGGGATATGTCCTTCATATTATTTATCGTCTTCAGCTCATCGCAAAAACTTTGTACTAAAGGAGATGACCAAATAATATTAAGGCCTGATTTCCAATACTCCGATAAATTGTGGCGACGTATATTCCCAATAATTAAGGGGAAGTATGGTGATACCATTACGCTTCCGTCCGCATGAATGGTAGCCTGATCCATAAGTCGTTCTAAATTTTTGAATCTAAAAATATGATCAAGTGGGTCTCCCCACTGAATTTCAACTCTATTTTCAAATCTGTAACTATTTAACTGATTTATGAAATATATTAATTTTTCATATTGAATCTCACTGGGCATAATTTCATTGTTCTCGCCAGCACGCCCATACATCATTAGTGGCTGTACTCTAAGCTCAATAGTGTCAACTAGATTTGAAGTAAATCTAGTTGATTGCCTAAATATCTGTGAAATCTTTTGATAAGCATCTACAAAGTGATTAATATTGAACGATGTAGGTGAAAAAGCAATATCCAAATGTATATCAGTATTATTCAAGACGCAATCAATTGCATCTATTGCTTTACAATATGCGTCTCTATTCTGTCTCAATTGATTATGTGAAGACTCATTACCATCTAAACTTATTTGTATTCCATCAACCCCAATACTGTCTAACTCTTCGGACAAAACCTTGTTAATGTAATATCCATTCGTAACAAATGAGGTATGTATTCCTTGAGTCTTCAGCATTTTTAAACACTCACAAAGTAAATCTTTCCTAAGTAAGGGCTCGCCTCCACAAAAACAAACACTAAATGGCTTGTATTCAATAACTTCCGAAACAAAACGCAAAACTTCATCATCGGTAAGCTCGTGCTTACATATAAAATTCTCGCCGCTGCTATTGTAGCAATGCAAGCACCTAAAGTTACACCTATTTGTAATATCAAAGGCAATATGGTGAGGATATCTTAGTATTTCAGCATATTTATTCATCGAAATCATCCCGAGAAATGCAGGAGATAATAACATCGCTCTTATTTAGCTCATTGTTTAAAATTAATTTATTCAATGGTTTTTTGAAATTGCTCTGCAAAAGTTTGAAGTTATCGGTATCTGTATTAAACAAGACATTATTTATATCATTGATTCTAAAAATACTTTTAAATATTTGGCACAATTCAAATCTTGGGACGCTACATGATATTAAATTCATAGACTTTCTGCCTGGCTCACTATATTTAAGAACAAGATATCCAATAGCAGAGTCATTCTTATTTACTATATAAAACGCATAACTTCTACTAAACAACGTTTCTCTCAGGTATAAAAGATTATTAAAGTCTACTTTTTCAATGGGCGATCTTAGTACTATATTGTCTTTATTACTAATACTTAAATTGTAACAACATCCAATTTCATTAGGAGACAACTTGACCAGCTTAAAACCTGCTCCTATATTTACAGACTGGTACCTATAATTTAAGTGAATAATGTTTAAATCGATTAGTTTATTTATCGTCAAAGCAATATCTGCTTCTAGTTCGGCTTCCGATTTGATGTCATATATTGAAAGCAAGATATTCTTAATCTCTTCTATATTTTTATCCTCTATTAGTAGCTGATAAATTTGATGAGTAGTCGGATTCATTATGGTGAAATCTTTAATCATATTCGGTGGAATTAGAGAATAATAACCGTTATTCTCTTCCCTAAGGTAAAGTAAAGGATTGATTGAAAAATCAAAACTTTGCAAATCTTCAAATGTATAGGCCTGCATCTTCATCACCTCGAATTATATTCTAACAAAAATTTATAAATATTCTATGTGAATAGATATCCGGTATCGTTTTATATGTAAACGGTAAATTTCTAATTATTTTTATCTAGATTAGATAAAGATAAAATTTGCATAATTCGCGTAACATCATAAATCGATATCGCACCTATACTTCTCAAACTAGTTGTATGCAGCTTTTCTAAACACAGTATCCAACTCCTGTACATATCTTGATCTGCTCATTTTCCAGCAGGTTTTTAATTTAGCTAATCAGTTCACTCCACCTGTGGTTTTGTGCTTGATATTTGCTAGATAGTGTGCGTAAAGCACTTTACAGTAACTGTTTACAGTATTGAGCACCTTTGCAAAAATTCTTCTCAAACACGTGTACTCAGCGCGCTATCTGGCAGGGCTTGCGGGAGCCTTTGCAAAAAAATATGCGGGTGCTAGGTTAACTCACTCGCTCTATCAGCTGCCCCAAGTAGAGAGGACTTTTTTCATAGCGTGTCCTCTCTGCCATCAATCCACCCGAGACAGAAGGGACAGTGCTATGAGTACATCGTTGCAGCTTTTCGAACACCCGAGCTTTGGGCAGGTACGCACGATTGAGCGTGATGGAGGTGAAATCCTTTTCTGTGGTAAAGACGTCGCAGAGGCTCTTGGCTACAAAGACCCAACAATGCTCTTAAGCTCCATTATAAGGGGGGTAGCAAATTACCATCTCCTTGAGACGCTTGGTGGTGTGCAAGACGCTCGCTTTATTACTGAAGCTGATCTCTAACGCCTCATCTTCAGCTCCAAGCTCCCCTCAGCGGTAGAGTTTGAAGCATGAGTCACAGAGATAGTGCTGCCATCTATCAGAAAGATTGACGTGCATGCCGCGCCTCAAACAGTAGAAGAGATGCTCAAAAATCCCGAGGCATTTCTTGAACTTGTTCAAAACTATATCAAGCAAGAACGTGAGCTTAATACCACACGCCAACTTCTCGCTGAGGCAAAGCCCAAAGTCATCTATTACGATATCGTGTTGAAATCCAAGTTATTCATGACGGTGACGCAGATTGTGAAGGACTTTGGACTGTCTGATAAGCGTCTCAATAAGCTTTTAGCCGAGGTGGGCGTGCAGTTTAAGCAGTCTAGTCAATGGCAGCTTTTCCAGACATATGCCGCAAAGGGCTATACCCGGTCAGAAACCTACTTTGATGACTTCGGTGGCACACATCTTCTGACCAAGTGGACTCAAATGGGTACCCCTTTATTTACGACTTACTTAAAAACCGCTTTGGCATTTTGCCTGTATGCAAGCGTGAAGAGGCAGCTCACGCATAAGCCACCTGTTGTTCGTTTCACTGAGCTTGTAGATGCAAGTCCCAACCATGAGCGCTTTAACGCCACTGTCCCAGGTTGGTGTGTGTATGTTTGATCGCCCTACTTGGGAAACATTATCGTGAACCAGATTAGGGCAGTGCAGTTACCAAGTGGCGCGCATTTTATGAAGTGACACCAGTGGCACCCCATCTTTACTTTGACTGGTTTTTTTCAACGAGCATGACCGAAGTCTGATCTCCAAGTTCAACCGAAGGCTTATTGAGCACACCGATAAGCTATGAGTTGTAGCAGACACCATAAGCCCAGGCATTAAAGATGAAATCGCACATGCCCGCGCAATAGGAAAACCAATTTGCTATTTTAGTCGCACAACCACAAAGGACATATCATGCTAGATACCGCACATACTCCCAAGAGTTTCTCGCTTCTGCACTCAGGACTTACCGGTGATAAGTTCAATACGAGCTATGCCCGTGAGGTCACGGTGACAGGTGAGGCTGATCTTATTGAAGCCTGGACCTGGGTCAATGCAGATGCGATCCTTGAAGGCAACATTCGCAATAACGCTGTCTTTGTCTGGTCTGACTGCGTGGTTATGGATATGATAACAACCACATAGAAGACGAGTATGCCTGGATTGACCCGAAAAGGCTTGCTCAGCTCATGAGTAAGGTTGAGTTTGAACTGCCTCTCATTTCTTATGTCCAAGAAATGGGAGGCAGCTCATAAAAGATGCGTCCCTTTTAAGAAGCACATCTTTCATAGGGTTCTTTCATTAAAAAGCTATCTAAAGCTATCGATACGTACGCAACGCTTCGATAAGTTCGGAAGCTTCTATACCTAAGGCATCGGCAAAAGAAAAAACCTCTCCGAGTTTAACGCCGCGCTCGCCTGATTCAACCTTTGATATAAATGCTTGATCTCCAGCAAGGTGCTCAGCAACCGCCTCTTGAGTAAGACGTTGCTTCTTTCGCAAATCGCGAAGGCACTGGCCCACTAATCTGTTAGATATCTGCTCCATAAGTGCAGCGTAAAACTATCAACTCAAATATGCCAAAATCGCATATTTTCTAAAAAAGAAATTCTCCCCGGTTAGTTCACGGGGAGAATTAAGACCTTTAAACGTTGCTTCTTGCAGTGTTTATTGAAGCGTTTATGGCGTTAGAAACCGCCACCGCCACCGCCACCGCCGAAGCCGCCGCCGCCTCCGCCGGAGAAGCCGCCACCAAAACCGCCACCAGAACTTGAGTTGGAAGAAGCGAGCGCTGCCGTAGAGACAGAGTGAGCAGCTGTAACACTCTTGGTTACGCTTTCAATCGCATTGGTTCGCATGCCATTTCCATAGTAATACCAGCTATAAACAGGCATAAACTGAGGATCTTTGAGCATCTCTGGCATTGCAACTTTCAGCTGCTCGATAACCTTATCCGCAACACCAAGCGCAACTGCCATAACCAGAAGCCTATTCCAGAGAATGACATCGGTTGGAATTGCTTCGTGCAGATTAGTGAACTCAGTAAGCCACTTTCTTAGCGCACGAGTCTTAGCAAGCGTCTCAACACCTTCTCTGTTCATTAAATCGAAAGAGCCAATGTTTACAAGTGCAACCAGACCGGCAATGACAAGAATAAACAGATGTAGTAGTAGATTGGCAAATGAAACATCAGCCATAACACCCATCATGAATGCAGCAGCGGCAACAAGAACATCGACAGCAATCAGAGCACCAAGAATTCCCTTACCGTGGAATGGAATCTTATTTGTTCCATACTTAGCAGCATAGCTAAGCTTGATGGGGCTCTCCCAAGACTCATATGCCTTATTAAAATCTTCTGGATGTGATGAAGCATACTTACCAATTTGTTTCATGGTAACAGTAGTATTTACCGCTCCAGATTCTCCAGCCTTATCAAAGATTAGCCTCATTGCCATACTGTCAATCTTATTTGACAGTGAACTGCCAGGGTAGAAAGGCTGCTGGCTTTCTGAAAGGTCTTGAACCTTTGTAAGACAATAATCAGACTTCTCCATACCAAGGAAGTTTGTACTAACCGTCTTATTCAAGCTAATGTACTTTGAATCAGAAAGGTGCATAAGGGTTGCTGTCAGAGCGTCTCCCTTAATTAGCTCACCGTTGTAAAGCATAGAAAGAACTGCCGGATGATCATCAGATGGAACATCTCTGTAGTAAAGGTCATTAAACTGAGGGGTCATAACCTTTTTGTATTTAATACGCAGCAAGATTGCTGCTACAACGGTAATAGCTGCGAGTACTAATGGTGCATAAAGAATAAGAGCTACCTGAGTTTTTGCAATATCACGCTTGTGATTTGCTTCATCCGCCCACGCTTGTTCCTCAGACAAAATGCTACTCAGCTTATTCTGCTGAATAGGAGCTAGCCCAGAAACCCAATCGGTTGGGAATGTAATGCGAGCTTCCGCAAACTCATCAGTTCCCACGCCAGGGACTTTGTAGACGACCGCATTATTGGTAATTTCTACATTTGCGTCCAGTGGACCATGTCCCCAGGCGCGAACAGTATCGCCAGCAACTATAGATTGTCCTGAAGGAACAGGAAGATGGATAGTAGCCGTTACATTACGAGACTCTGAATCCCAGCCATCAGATACAAACTTCCAGTACAACTCTGCAGTGTCAGACCAGTTTGTTACAACATTAGTAATGTCATACTCGATGGTTATATGTGCATACTCATCATCATGTGCTGAATAAATCTTCAAGTTCAACATATTGCCTGATAGAGTAGGAACATAATACTCGTCTGAGCTAGAATTATTTCCACCAGAGTCTTTACTATAAATCTGACGCGTTCCCTGCTTATCCTGAACGGTAACTGAAGTAATGTTTACTTCAACGTTCTGCCCATTATATTTATTCTTTCCAACTGGGAGATTCCAATAGACACCGTGAAAGCTTCCTCTGAAATAGAATGTACGAGTTTCTACGACATGCAACGTTCCGTCCTTTTGAACCGTCGCATCAATATTTACCGTATCTATTGAAAGGTCACGTGCAAATGCTTTTGCTGGTGCAATTAGAAACGCAACAGCCAAAAGCATTACGCAAAGCGCAATCCTTACAAACTGGCTCTTTTTAGAAGAGCGAAGCGAAACTTTATACATGAAAACTCCTTTATGTTACTTTCGCAACTCTTCCTAAAAGGATACCACGTACTAATTAATCTGCTGGTGAATATGAGTTATCCAATTCAAACAAAGCAGGTGGCAGTCCTTTATCCCACTCCTCTCCTACTTCCTCAGAAAGCAAATACTCATCAGTTTCTATAAGAGGAAGGTTAGCAATTCTTTTATTTCTTGATGTTTCGAGATTGCATACAAGCGAGCTTGGACCGCTGAAGTCTAGAAGGCACCCGTAACAAATTCTCATGTCCTGAAATAACTTTTCTCCGCATCTGGGGCAAATTTTGACGGAGTAGTTTTCTATAGCCATAGCGACTCCTTCTTTCAACATTGCTTTCCTCGGTACTTATTTCTTGAATGAGCACTTTCTGTCCCACTTCAAACCATGGGAAATCATCAACTGATGGTCTTTCAAATGTGCAATAGGCGCCCGCGCAGCTATGAATTTGTTTAGGCTGTACTCGTCTCCGAATTTTTAAAATTTCTCCATGATCATCTGCAAATGCAATATCAATCGGATATGTCATTCCAAAAGTATGAACTGAAGAGCATCTCAGAAGTAATACTGGAGGAGCTGTTATCTCGGTACCCAAAAGCCCAACGAACTTTTCAAAGCCCCCTTGTAACAATTCAAAAATCTGTTCAGAATTAGGGACTTCTTCTATCGACACTTGTACGTTCATTTTCAAATCACAACTCCCGACTTATAAGGACTAACAACAATTGAGGTTGTATGGGTAAGGCATAGAGGAGACTCTAGTGACACTAAAGGGAGACGCAGGGTATGTGGCCAAGGCTTGTACTTAAGAGTTACTTGGTATTTAGGAAAAATAGAGACCATGTTCCCAATCCCCTCGCTTTCTCCCTCCAATGAGACAACAATGTCGCAATTGTCATCGCAATTAAGAGCAGCTTTTATTTTCTGAGTTAAGTTTTCTAGTGCTCCTCCATCTGTGGAATGACTAGAAGAAATTCCATGAGCAATAATTTGATCCGCCGCAACACGGTCAAACTTTGAGCACATATCTGCAAACTTAAATAAATTGATTGCAATTAGAGCAACCACTAATACAACCGGAAGAACCAATGCAGTCTCAACAAACATCTGCCCTTTCTGGCAACAAAGAAATTTCAATTTTCTCATGTGCCACCAAACACTTTCTTAACATCAATTTCTAAAGGGATCTCAATATCAATGACAGGAATGGTCAGCTTTGCAATTATGATTTTGTCAGGCAAATATTGCAGAGAAAATGCGCCAAGAGAACGAGCTAAAGCAATTGGATCTGATGTATTAGGTATTTTCTGAACTAGCTCACGAATCGTTGATTCTTTATCGAAGCCAGTTTGTTTCAAAATTCTTTCTGTATTAACAAGAACAGGCTTCATTTGTCTTAAATCGCTCGGCTCTAATCCGGCGTCAATGACTATTTGTTTCAAAGCACTCTGTAAATTTGAGCCGATGCTTCCACCTGTAATTCCGTCAACGTTATCAAGAAATTCTGATAGTTTAGAGGACCAAGAAGTTACGCCATCCCCATATGAGATTAAAAGAGATCCCCACAAGCTCATTACTTTATCTATGGTCTGTCCGATAAAACCTCCTCTCCTTTCAACCTGGTCAAAAAAGCTTGAAAGAACGTTATTTGTGGATGAGCTATCTGGGGCAAGCACGGCACCAGATATTGCATATCCTTCTGGGAGAAAAACCGACTGCTCAAGTGTTCCTAAACTTCCTTGGAATTCTGGAGATGAGCTTCCTCTCCTCACAAATGAAATACATCCCCAAGCACCCGGTGGACATAATCTGGGTCTAGCAACCTTCAAAGCATCAAGTGCTTTTTGAAATAAACCTGTTGATTTATCTGCAGCTTCAGACAACTCCTTTTGTAAATCTTTTATTTGTTGTCGCGATGATTCATAAACTTCGGACTCTTCAACTACGATTTTCCAGTAGTACTCAAACCCGTTATCAATATTTGTTGAGGCAGATGCCACTCTTCCTACATCGCCGCTAGTAAAATGACAATGTTGACACTCACGAACCGCTCCAGAGTCTAAATCTTGTAACGACGCAAATCCCGCGTTTTCTCCAGTTGCACCTGGACAGGACCTATGGGCATGAATGGTTTTCTCGCCGTTTTCATAAGTACAAGGCCAAATAGGCTTTAGATACAGGTCTGTTTTCTTTGTCTCCTCTAAGTTATGTGGCAATCGAGGCAAATTCATTTCAACCTCACCATCAGCTGTTTCTTTATAAAATCCTTTAGAAAGTTCCTGGTGTGCAAAGTTATAAAAAGCTTTTCGTATGGCTGAATCACGCAATTCTTCTGCGGTACTTCCATTAACGATTTCCTGATCATATCGAGCTCTGTAGTATGCTCTGGCTCGCTTTAAAGCAATACCAAACGTCCAAGAGGTTGGTGACGGAATAGATGGATTCATATCCCCAGAAAGACCAGCAAGATGCTCCGCTCTCTCACGCATAGAATACGGGCTTCCACCACAATCTGCCTCCCACGCCCTCTTTTTAGATGACTCTGCTTTACTCTGCAACTCTTCAATTTTTCTTGCTATTTCCTGTAATAGCTCGCTCTGCTCTTTTAATTCATCTGCTGAAACATCGCTATTTAAGTGTCCAAAATCAGATTGCGATTGAGCGGGAAATAAAAGCGCTGATCCTATAAAGTTTCCAGTATCAGTAGAGTTCTTTTGTATACAAGAGCTCGCTGCCATTGCCGCAAAAACTGGAAGCATTTTTTCGGTTGTCTCTAAACCCTCACAGGCTGAGGTAGCAAATTTCTTACGAGCTTCAAGTGTCTTAAAACCCACATCACACAATTTGGAGCCCGCTGACGCTAAACCTGGAACACACGAAGCCACCAATCCAGCACCAACACACAACAAACCCGACAATCCAAGACTTAAGATGCTCGCATCAATTACCTGCGCAATAGTTGTGTATTTAGCTACGACATTTTCTCCTGCCATGGAAGCAGCATCTGCTATTGACTGAGTTTTGTATCCCCTCGATGAGACCCATGCAACTGATACCAACGCAAATACAAGAGCTAGACATACCAAAAGAGCGCTTGCAAAAGCGATTGACGTAATACCGCCTGTATCGTCTATAAACATGGAAAGTCCAAGCCTTATTTTCTTATGCTTGTCCTTTCCAAAAGGTAATCCAATCTGCATAAGAACCCTCAATCCAATCTGGATACGTGCTAGCAGATAAACTAGATCTCAAAACAATTCCTTGATCATCCGTCTGCCCTGCAAGGAATAGACACCAGCCTATTGGCGGCATCGCCGCCACATGACCCGTAATTTCAATCAGGACATCTTTTTCTTTTTTATCAATAGAAATATTCCAGTCCTCATCTCCACCCTTATGGAATAGAGGTATCTCCGGTATAGCCTTAAGTCTGCGTTTGATATAGGACTCTATTAACTCAGTATCAGAAGACGTTGTTGCTACTCTTAATCCTTCTGCACAGGCTCCATCCATAACTGTCTTTGTATAGAGAATGCAGATAGGCTCTACAAGCAATGCAATAATCATCAGAATAACTGGAAATAAAAGTGCTGCTTCTACTGACGCTTGACCAGCATTCTGTTTAAAACGAGAGAACATCTTTTGCTAAATCTAAAAGAGAGTCATGCATAGTATGTGAAGCAGCTTGAGTAGCCAGTTGAACAACTGCTCCATTTTGCACAAAATGATAAATCGCACCAAGAGAGGTAATAACAATTAAGCACGAGAATAGAACTAGAGCATATTCAAGCGTTGCTTGTCCTTGTGTATTCTTAACACCTAGTTTGATTGCTCTAATAGATTCTTCGCATCTTGAGTGGATATGTGACATGTTGAGATCCTCCTTATCTCTCCTTGATCAGAAACAGTCACAAGTTCTGACCAATTTCCACCATTAACTAAACAACCCCATACATTGCCAGCTATATCTAAATATCCGGAATAAACAAGCACACAATCAGCTCTTTGCTGATAGCTCTCTAAAATACTCTGGGCTTCGTTTTGAATAGTTTCTTTACTATCTCTTTGCACGGAATTCTGTTTAAACAAATCTTCTGCTGCTGCATATGAGATCGGCTGTTCATTGGCTTTTTTGTCGTCTCTATTTTCATGAGTCTGCACATAGTCTGAGCTCGTATTTAATGAATGGTCCTGTTTTCTTGGTAATACGAAAAATGCAGCAAATAGCAAACATACAGTGGCAATAATAAACACAGAATAAGCGGCGGTGCTTTTCTTACTCATAGAGAATTAATTCCAGAAGTAATTGCTTCCCAAAGTTCAGAAACTTTACCCTTAAAAGCAATGATTGCGACAATTGCAATAACTACAAGTACACCGACCAAAATTGCATACTCTGTAGTTCCTTGTCCTGATTCATCTTCTTTTAAGTCACGAAAATACCTAAAAAATTGATACAAATACATCATCATCTTTCCTTTCTCCTAAGAAGAAAATGCAGGCCCAAGCAAAGGACCTAAAATTGCAAGTAACATTGCTGGAACAATTAGCGTTCCCAGAGGGATGAGCATTTTAATTGGAATTTTTTCGATTTCCGTTTCCAGTAAAGAACGCTGCTCATCTCGAAGAACTGAAGCCTGTCTATCTAATATTTCTGCAAGAGGAGTTCCAAAAGTAAGCGCCTCATTTACAACAGTCGCAAAGCTTTTAAGTGAAGGAACTCCCACTCTGGCAGCCATCTGATTGAGAGCTTCTTCACGAGTAGTAGCACCAAGCTTCCAAGTCATATGAGCATTTGAAAGCTCTTTTGATAGCTCGCCGGATTCTCGTAAACAATACAAATCTAGTGCCGAATCAAAAGATAGCCCTGACGACAGTCCAAGAATCAAAATATCAATCATTTCTGGCATCTCGCGTAGACATGACTTTCTTGTAAACTCTAACTTTGCTCGACGACTCACTCTCCTGTGACCTTTTACACCTCTAATAATTTGCTGGCAATAACGCTGAAAATCAAAATGATTCAAATTTACAGGTATAACCAAGACGAGAATGGCTATGCACAATGCAAACGCTAAAGAACAAGTTAGATCTATCACTTCATTACTCCTTTCATAATGCTTCGAATAATCAAAAGAGCAATACAGTCCATGACCATTGCAATCACTGTGCATATAACGCCCGATGGAGTAAATAAACCCTGTTGAAAGTCTGGTGATAAAAGCGACAAAACAATCAACAGAACAACGGGGAGAAGACATACAATTCGAGCAGATAATCTAACTTGAGCAGTCTTTGTTGCTATCAGTCTTTGATTCTTCTCTTGTAATTCAACTAACTCGGCAGTCTTTTGTAACAGACTCTTAAGCGGAGAGCCCGTTCTGTGTGAAATTACTAAAGCACTAGCCAGCAAATTAACACCTGGAGCATCCAGTCTCTCTGCCAAGTCTTCAATAGCTTCTTCAATAGGAAAACCGCACTTAATCTGCATGTCAGCAATACAAAAATTTTCTGATACAACACCTTCTGTATGTTTACTGACATATTCAATAGATTGTGAAAGTGTGAGGCCTGATCCAAGAGCAACAGCTATAGTTCTAAAAATCGAAGGCATCATATGGGCAATTTCTAAAGCAGTCTGATGCTTAGCGTGTTCATAGAGAAAATAAGGACCTAGAAATAGCAAGAGAAAACCGCAAAACAGACCAATTACAGACTCAAATAAAATGCCAAATAGAATTGATGCAGCTATATCACTAATAAAAAACAGTACGAAGGCATCACTGACTAAGGTGATTCCATATTTGTAAAGAAAGCGATTACGTAGCTGTATTGATGCATAAGAAAAAGGCTCCCATTTGAGCAGATGCTGCACAAAAATACTATTGCGCGCAAAATGAAAAAGCTGAATCACATAACCTGTTATTCGTGCACTTATTTGAGAGGCAGTTTTTTCTTCACCGTTACATATAAAAAAATAAATAATTACTCCAAAAGCACCTCCTGTGATCGTGGAAGTAATGACATCCATGAAGTAACCTCCTTTTTATTGAGTAATCCATCTTTTATGGCGCGATTGATAAAAGAAGGGATTTTTACAAAAAGCCAACTTCTTTTCTGTACGTCAAACGACACCACCTCTTGTACTTCGATTGATCCTGACGAAGACAAAGAAATTTCTGAAACGCTGGTTACATATCGCTTTCCATCGGGAAATCTTTGAGACATAACTATCAAATCAAGTGCAGTTGCTATCTGCTGTTCTATAATTTCTGCAGGTAAGTCCATGCCAAAACGAGCCATTAACACCAGTCGTAATATTGCCTCTTGAGCAGTTCCAGCATGCAGCGTGGTCAGAGAACCATCGTGACCTGTATTCATAGCCTGCAACATATCAATGCACTCTTCACCTCTTACCTCTCCTACTACAATGCGGTCTGGCCTCATTCGAAGCGCATTTCTCACCAATGATCTAATGGTTATTTCTCCTGTTCCTTCTATCGAAGCAGGACGAGCCTCTAGCCTGACAACATTTGGATGTGAATCAAACTTAAGCTCCGCTGAGTCTTCAATAGTGACAATTCTTTCAGACTTTGAAATTTCACATGAAAGTGCATTTAAAAGCGTAGTTTTGCCAGATCCCGTTCCTCCAACAACCGCGATTCCCTGTCTGCATTTCACAGCCCAAGACAAAAATCTTGCAAGCCATTGAGGCAGTGATTTCATTTCCACTAGTCGGTCCAAAGAAGTAATTTTTCCGGTAAATCTTCGAATAGTTACTGAAGTGCCGTTTACTGCAACAGGACTTGCAACCGCATTGACACGGTCCCCATTCTCAAGACGAGCATCAACAATAGGACTTACTCTATCCAGTCTTCTTCCTAATGGAGACAAAATGCGATCCATAACAATCAAAATCTGCTCTTCTGAGTCAAAGACCGTTTTTGATTCAAAGAGCTCGCCGTTTTTCTCGTAAAACAAATTGTTGCAGCCGTTAATCATGATTTCAGTAACATCTTTATCATTCAGTAGTGGCTGAATTGGACCAAGACCACACACCTCATTAATTACTTGCTCAATTATTTCTTCATAGTTAACTGAACTAAAAAGCTCATCCTTCTCTTCATTAACAATTGCTTCACAGGTAACTCTTAATTCATCTCTTACTCGATCAATATCACTGCCTGTAATGAGAGAAGAAACTGTAGAAAGTCCTAATCGAGAAACAAGTTTTTCTTTTAACTTCTTTCTAGCCTTCAGAAATAGTTCTTTTTGAAGTTGTGAGTCATTCTCTTCTTGTGCCTCAATTTGCTTTACAACGCGTTCAAAGACAAGCATTAACTCACTTCCTTCTTCCTGTTAAACAAACTAAATGGCTTTTTCTCAGGAGTTGCTTGCAGGGCAATTTGAGCCTCGCGCAGTTGTGGAAGAATACCCAACTCGTTAAGAAAATGCGCAAGAACAAAAGAAACCGACTGTGCAAATGAAGTTTCTTCTTGCAACAACACAGAAAGCTTTCCTTGCTGAATAAGCTCTTGAAATCCTGGTCCGCCTTCAAAAATCCTAAACATCTTTGCTGCTTCAAGACCAACCTCTGCTTTTCCAATAGAAAAGTCCTGTTTAACCCTTGGATTTGCTTTGTTTTCAAGTCGGATAATGCGAGTTCTTGCCACTCCAAGACGCACTGCAAGTCCACTTACTTTTGCTAAAGAGTTAATGCACGTAAGAGGGTTCTCTGAAACAATAACCAGCCTATCTGCGCATTGTGCTGCCTGAGCATAGCAATCTGTTGATGCCGTCGTAGTGTCTACGAGCACCAAATCAACCAAACCAGAAACAGCTTGAAGAAAATGACTCACGCAAGGAAATAGAAGCTCTGCCATTTCAGGTTTTACACAAGGACCAAAAAGATACAAATTTTTATGGATACAAGTTGCCTTTTCTAGAAGGCCCTCTTTTTCTGAAGGTACATCAGCAACAAGATCAGAGAAGTCTTTTGGCTGCCTAATTCCAAGCTTCTCAAAAGCATTTCCATAAGACAGGTCAAAATCAACTAACGCAACCTTCAAGCCCCAAGAAGAAGCAAGCAGTGCCATTGAAGAAACAAGCGTGGTCTTTCCCACTCCTCCTCTTCCTGAAGTGAACGTCAGAATCGGAGCTTTTAAAGTCTTATCAAGAGGAATAAGGGATTGTAGATAGGTATTTAGCTCTTGGATACTGGCAACATAATCTGAAGCTTCTGGTAAAGGCTGAGAAAGCCTGTCAGCCCCATATGATTGATATCCTCTTCCAACCTTTACCAGATCTCCCAATTCCATAGGGTCAATAACTAAATCAACTCCTGCTTTAGCTGCTCTAGAACGAAGTGATCCAGAAGCGCCAGACCTTACCAACACCACGCAACGTGCATTTCCGTCTTTTACAATCGCGGCTGCTAAATTTATATCCGAAACATCGGAGCCGGTATTACCAATTAAGACTGAATAATCCTGAGGAGTTGAACGAGCAACAATTGATCTAAGAGATGCTGCCGAATCTGTAAACTCACACCTATTACTGATACCTAAGTACGTAAGAATGGCTCCAATCTCAACGCGTGCGTCAAGACCTACGTATGAGATCCACTTTTCTAACATCACGCTTCACCTCCTGGATTAGTAGACGAATCTGCTTGTGACGCACTGTTGCTGTTTTGGTCGGCTGTTGGAGAAACAGGGTTCTCTGGCTGCATATCTTCACTTGCAGATGATGGGCTTGATTGATTTGTTGTGTCAGATAAATCTTTTGGGTTTTCTTCTTCAACGTAAGAATTGTTGTGTAGTAAGTCCTGAGCATTAATCTTTGATCCCGGAAGAGTAAAGCGGAGTGTTCCCCGAGCATATGCAGAAAGCACAGCAGGAACCTGTTCAGGAGTTAATCCAAGCGTTACAGAAGAAGAGGTGTAAAGAGTACCCTCGGTATCATCTGACAATACCGCAATATCCGAGGCAATACAGGTAATAAGAGAATCGGTGACCTCATACGCTGCAAGTTTTGTACCAGCACTAAGCCTCTCAGCTAATCCGTACTTCTCGCCATGAGAAATAGTGAGACCAACAAGATTTTCTGGAATAGAAATCTGAGAGGCGACTGATCGCAGATGAAGAGAAACAACAGGCATGCCAACTCCAATAACAGATGAAACCGTTCGACCCATAACACTTTCTGGATTAGTAATTGCACCCTCAGGAATCAGATCAGAAATCCAGCTTTTTACCTGTGTATTAGAAGATGAGAGAGTTTCTCCGGGCTCTATTTGTTTTGTGGCCACCAAAATTGAAGTAAGTTCTCCGCCGTATTTTTGTATTGCTTCTGCTCGTGATTTCTCTGCATCTGCACGAACACTTTGTACATATGCAAAGAAACAAAAACTAGCTAGAAGTGCACTCAACACAGAAATCAAAATTCTTGTTTTCTTAGTCACTTTTTGTCCCCCCTCCATTTGCGATATACCGATTGTGCGCTCGGATTGAGAGAAAGAGGACAAAAACAAAAGATTTACCTGCACAAATATGTCAGACAGCTGACGCAAATCTGACACAAAGTAATGTATCCACAGGCTGCAGCGACGCAATGAAAAATAGGTAATTTAAATTTTTATCTAATTTGATATATAAAAATTTTTAGAACGTCATAACTGCTACATTTTTAGAGGGATTGTAATGAATGATTTTCTAAGTGATTTACCTGACTCATGAACAAGGGTTGACCCTCCCCAATTAGCTGGGCGGGACCAACCCTCGTTAGTCTCAATATAGCATATTTCCTGCTGGTTTGACAAAAAAGCACCCTAGTCAAGCCAGGGTGCTTAGAGGATTTACGCTGTTAAAGCTTAAAGCACAACATCAGGGTCAAGCAATTGCTGGCTTTCTCGCATTTCTTTTGCCAGAGATAAATAAGCCTTTAACTGGGGTTCTGTAATCTTGCCCTCATGCAGAGCGTCTTGAACGCTACATCCTGGCTCGTGAGTATGGGTGCAATCCCTAAACTTACACGTCTGAGCAGCTTCAGAGATGTGAGGGAATATCTTCTGTAATCCCCTCTCATGACCCACAATAGGTAAACTTCTAAGTCCAGGTTCGTCCACAATAACGCCAGCGTCAGGAAGCGCTACCATACGGCGAGCAACCGTTGTATGACGTCCCGCCTTATCGGACTCGCGAACCTCTCCCGTTTCAAGCGCTTCGTGCCCCAAAAGTGCGTTAAGAAGCGTAGATTTACCAGCACCTGATTCACCAAGCACGATGGCTATGGAACCGTAAGGAACAAGGCTACGAACCGCATCAATTCCCCACGCAGCTCCAAGCTTTTGAGCAGTCTGGGCAAGATCAGCAAGTGCATCGGTTTTCTCGCCCTCAAGCTTTGAAGCTGTTGCAACAATCTTTACTGTAGAGCCAAGAGCTGCGGTGATAGACGAAATCTCTTGAGCCAAAAGCTCCGGACCCGCTACATCTGACTTAGTGAGCACTACAGCGCAGGCAGCTCCGCAATCTTTAGAGATAACTGCTGAGCGCACAATACGATCTACAGAGACAGCCTCGCCGTCCAAGGCCTGTACCACAAGAACCAGGTCAACGTTTGCGGCCAGAGTCTGCTTTTGACCACGGGCACCGCCTTTCCAGCGAGCAATATCGGTCTCTCGCGGCAGAACTGCCTCGATGATACCCATATCGTGCGAATCCGGAATGCGCGCGCATACCCAGTCTCCCACGGCCACCGTAGAGTTCTGGCCCTTGGTCACGCGTGCGGCAAACTCAGCGCGAAACACCCCCTGCTCCGAAACAACCGCAGGAAATCCCCTATCCAAGCGGACCACGCAAGCCATGGTCATCGTCTGGCGAGAAACCCCTTGGGCTTCAAGCTCGGATACGACGCCTGCATAAGCCTGCGTCTGAGCCGACGATGGGGTCAGCTGTTCAAACGCTGGAACATCCAGCAATGATGAAAGGGCCGGCAGAGACCCTTGAGTCCTGCCGGCTCCTAGTTTCTTGGAACTTTTTGTACGCTTAGCGGACAAGAGTGCTCCCTACCTTATGCTTTGTTCTTCTGCACAGAACGCATAACAGCCTTGTACAGCTCCATCAGAGGAATGATAGATGCAGCTAAAAGCATTGCCATGGCGTACTCTTCAAAACCAATCTCAGCAAAGCCAAACGCCTGAGAAAGTGGTGTCTCAATTACCACAAAGGTAAGAATCAAAGACATAACAAAGGAACCCCACAGCCAAATGTTTTGGCTGGTTAGCTTGAAGATGGAACCACGCAGAGAACGCATATTGAAGGAGTGGAACATCTCAACCATAGAAAGCGTCAAGAACGCCATGGTCATACCCTCAACGCCAGCCTCTGGGTTAGTAATAACCTGTGAGATATCAAAGGTTCCATACTCAAAGTAGTGGCCAATAAAATAGCTGGCAAGGGTGAGAAGAGCAATGATAGAGCCCTGAACAAGGCAGTCAAAGCCAACGCCGCCCGCAAAGATTCCGTCCTTAGGATTACGTGGCTTGCGCTTCATAATGCCTGGTTCAGCCTTCTCGGTAGCCATAGCAAGCGCAGGCAGAGAGTCGGTGATCAGGTTAATCCACAGAAGGTGGGTAGGCTGAAGGATAGTAAAGCCAACCAGAGACGCAATGAAGACGGAAATGACCTCAGCAAGGTTGGAACTCAAGAGGAACTGGATGCACTTACGAATGTTGTCGTAGATGCGCCTTCCCTCTTCGCAGGCGCTAATGATGGTGGCAAAGTTATCGTCAGCCAAAACCATATCTGCAACGCCCTTGGTAACGTCGGTACCAGTAATGCCCATACCAATACCAATATCAGCGCGTTTGATGGAAGGAGCATCGTTAACGCCGTCACCCGTCATGGCCGTAACCATGCCCTTTTTGCGCCAAGTATCAACAATGCGAACCTTGTGCTCAGGCTGAACACGTGCGTAAACGCCAATTGTCTCAATACGCTGCTCAAACTCTTCGTCAGAAATCTTATCAAGCTGTGCACCGGTAATTGCTTGAGAGCGATCGGTAATAATGCCCAGCTCAACCGCAATAGCAACGGCTGTATCAATGTGGTCGCCCGTAATCATAACGGTGCGCATACCAGCTTCATGAGCCTCTGCAACAGCACCCTTAACCTCAGGACGAACTGGATCAATCATGCCAGAGAGTCCAACAAAGACCATGTCATGCTCAAGGTTGGCTGGGTCATAGCTCTGGGGAGCTTCTGTTCCCCAGTCACGACGAGCAGATGCCATAACACGAAGAGCCTGGTCAGCCATGGACTTGTTCTGAGCCAAAATCTCAGAGCGAGCCTCATCAGTGAGGTCAATAATGCCATCGCTTGTCATAATCTTGGTGCAGCGAGCAAGCACCTCGTCAGGCGCACCCTTAGTGTGCTGTACAACCTTGCCAGAGCGGGTGCGCACCACAACAGACATCATCTTACGAATAGAGTCAAAGGGAGCCTCGCCGATACGAGGGCGAGAAGAAGCAAGGTCACTTGTGGTGTATCCAAGTTTTGCAGCGTCTGCAACAAGAGCAGCTTCGGTTGGCTCACCTTTTGCTACCTGTTCTGCATCATCCCAGGTAGCGTCTGAGCACAGTGCCATGGTACGTACATGTGCGTCAAGGTTTTCTGTCTCATGACGGACAACAGTCATCTTGTTCTGAGTCAGAGTACCGGTCTTATCGGAACAAATTACCTGAGTACAACCAAGGGTCTCAACTGCGGTGAGTCGACGAACAATAGCGTGGCGTTCGCTCATTCTAGTAACACCCATAGAAAGAACGATGGTAACAACGGCAACAAGACCCTCTGGAATTGCAGCTACTGCAAGAGAAACTGCAACCATAAACGTACTGAGGATAAGGTCAAAGTTGCCAAGCATCTCGGCGCCGTGCTTGATAAATCCTGTTGCAAAAACAAGCAGTGAGATGACAACAACAAGAATAGTAAGTGTGTGGGAAAGCTTATCGAGGGCAATCTGAAGTGGAGTCTGTCCTTCTTCTGCCTGAGAGATTGCGTCTGCAATCTTGCCCATCTCAGTGTCCATGCCTGTTGCAACAACAACCGCACGACCACGTCCATAGACCACAATAGATCCGGAGTAGCACATATTCTTTCGGTCACCCAAAGGAATATCGTCAGCGCCGTCAGTAAGACTGAGGGTCTCCGCGTGTTTCTCGACAGGAACTGATTCACCTGTAAGCGCAGACTCCTCTACCTTCATGGAAGCGCTTTCAAGAATGCGGCAGTCAGCTGGGACGGAGTCGCCCGCCTCAAGCAGGATGATATCGCCCACAACAAGCTCGGTTGAGGCAACCGTCTCAAGACGACCGTCTCTGATAACCTTGCTCTGAGCTGCGCTCATCTCTTGAAGAGCAGCAAGTGCTTCCTCGGCTTTGCCCTCCTGGACAACACCAAGAACAGAATTAATAACAACAACAAACAGAATAATTACGACGTCTGCAACTCCGCCTTCTCCGGTATAAATACCTTCAGCAGCGGAAATAGCAGCAGCAATAAGAAGCATGATGACCATAGGGTCAGCCATCTGTGCAAAGAACCTTTTAATGATTGATTCTTTTGGTGCCTCTTTAAGCTTGTTGAGGCCGTTTGCCTCAAGACGAGAAGCTGCTTCTACATCAGACAGTCCAGCTTCAGCATCAGTTTTTTGCGCACTGATAACATCAGACGCACTTGAAAGATATTCTTTCAAAGTTCCTCCTGGGTTTCTACCTGACAGATTGATGCCCGATCATAATTCCCCAGGAGAGGGGCAAGGGCTCACCAAGGTTGCCGTGTCAGGACCTTACAACGTCCTATCATAGGACCTTACAATGCTCTATCATTTTACCGTATTCTTTCTTTTTTCAAACCTTATAAATATTTCTTAAAACTCCTGTTATGTGGCAAATAATTGTTATCCAAGGGGTACAATAAGCGCAGTACATAACAACATAAGCCAAACGTTAGTTTTGGCAAGGAGGCAGTTATGAAAATCCTGTTTTATGGTGCTCAAAGTTATGACAAGGATTCTTTCAACCTTGAGCTTCCAAAGTATCCTGATGTTTCAATAGACTACATTGAGTCAAACCTTACGCCTATGACCGCAGGCTTTGCTAAGGGTTATGACGCTGTCTGTGCTTTTGTTAACGCAGACGCCTCAATTCTGACCCTTGAGATTCTTGCCGGCTTTGACGTTAAGCTTCTGCTTATGCGCTGCGCTGGCTTTGATGCTGTTGACGTTAACGCTGCTAAAGACCTTGGCATTACGGTTACACGCGTACCTGCTTACTCCCCTGAGGCAATTGCGGAGCACGCAATGGGTCTTGCACTTGCCGCTAACCGTCGTATTCACCGTGGCTACATCAGAATTCGCGAGAATAACTTCTCGCTTGTTGGCCTTGTTGGCGATACACTTCACGGTAAAACTGCTGGAATTGTTGGAACTGGTCGTATTGGCGCAGCACTTTGCCGTATCTGCAAAGGCTTTGGCATGCACGTCCTTGGCGCAGACCTCTATCCAAATATGAGCCTTGTCAATGACGAGCACGTTGTTGATGAGTATGTCAGCTACGATGAGCTCTGGGAGCGTTCGGACTTTATTTCACTCCACGCTTTCTTGAATGATGAGAGCTATCACATGATTAACGATAAGACCATCGGAAAGATGAAAGATGGCGTCATTCTCGTTAATACTGGTCGCGGAGGACTTATTGACACCAAGGCTCTTATTCGCGGCATTCTTTCTGGCAAGATTGGTGCTTGTGGCCTTGACGTTTATGAAGAAGAAAATCCAAACGTTTATAAGGACCGTGGTGCTGAGGTCTTTGACTCAGTTACTTCTACCCTTTGCTCCTTCCCTAACGTAGTCATGACAAGCCACCAGGCATTCTTTACTCATGAGGCTCTCTCACAAATTGCTCAGGTTACGCTTGATAACGCAACTGCTTTTGCTGAGGGCACTGACTACGTTGATAAAAGTGTGGTTTGCTAAGCGCCAGAGAAACAATCGCTTCAAAAACGGTTACTATTGATATCTGAATGTGATTTCAATTCCTATGAAAAGGAGAGATATGGCTCGCAAAAAGACCAAGATTGTTTGTACTATGGGTCCTGCTACAGAAAGTGATGAGGTCCTTCGTGAGCTCATTCTTGCTGGCATGAACGTCGCACGCTTCAACTTCTCGCACGGTAGCCATGAGTATCACCGCACTATGATTGGTCGCGTTCGTTCTATCTCTGATGAGCTTGGTATTCCTATTGCTATCATGCTTGATACAAAGGGACCTGAGGTTCGCACCGGTCTTCTCGAGGATGGCAAGAAGGTCACCCTTACTACTGGTGAGTCCGTCATTGTAACCACCGATGATGATGTCATTGGTAATGCTCAGCGCTTCTCGCTTGACTACAAGAATCTTCCAAAAGAGGTCAAGAAAGGCTCTATCATCCTTATTGATGACGGCCTCATTGGTCTTGAGGTTGATCACGTTGAGGGCACCGACATGCACTGCAAGATCATCAACGGCGGTGAGCTTGGCGAGAAGAAGGGCGTAAACGTTCCTAACGTCAACATTGGTCTTCCTTCCGTCACTGAGCAGGACCGCGCAGACATCATGTTTGGTTGCGAGCTTGGTATTGACGCAATTGCTGCTTCCTTCATCCGTGATGGCGCTGCAGTTGAAGAGATCCGCAACATCTGCCGTGAGATGGGCACTCCTAACGTACAGATCTTCCCTAAGATTGAGTCTGCTCTTGGCGTAAAGAACTTTGACGAGATTCTTGCAGCTTCTAACGGCATCATGGTTGCCCGTGGCGACCTTGGTGTTGAGGTTCCTGCAGCTGAGGTTCCTCACATCCAGAAGACTGTCATCAAGAAGTGCAACGATGCTTACAAGCCTGTCATCACCGCAACCCAGATGCTTGATTCTATGATTCGCAACCCTCGTCCAACCCGTGCAGAGGTTACCGACGTTGCTAACGCAATCTACGACGGCACTGACTGCGTCATGCTTTCTGGTGAGTCTGCAGCTGGTAAGTACCCTGTTGAGGCAGTAAAGACTATGGCTTCCATCTGCAAGGAGACCGAGAAGTACCTGCCAGTCAAGGATGTCTATCATCAGCGTGAGGGCCTTAAGAACGTCAACGGCGCTACTGGCTTTGCTGCAGTTGATATGGCAATCCGTGTTGACGCAAAGTGCATCATCTGCCCAACACACTCTGGCCGTACCGCTCGCCTTGTTTCTAACTTCCGTCCAAAGCGTCCTCTGTATGCAATGTCTCCATCCGATGAGGCAGTTCGTCGCACTTGCTTCTATTGGGGCGTCTATGCATTCAAGACCTCTGAGCAGGGTACACTTTCTAACACCATGTACAACGCTCTGAACGTTGCAAAAGAAGTTGGCGTTGTAGAGACTGGCGATATTGTTGTTCTGACTGCTGGTGATCCTCATACCAGCCCACGTCTTGGTGACTACACCACTTCAACTAATGTTGCTATGATTTGCCAGGTTCAGTAAACCGCATTTCAGCTTTAACGTTATATGCACCCAAGCACAAGCTTGGGTGCATATTTTTTACGTGGGATATTTTTAGCGTCTTACCAGCAGTTAGGCAATTTTCCAGCCGACGGTTTTCTCGCGCATGTTAACAAAATCAGCGTAGATGCCGCCTTCTGCCATCAGTGATTCGTGAGTGCCTCTTTGCACAATACGACCCTTATCCAAGACAAGTATCTGATTTGCATTACGCACCGTCTTTAGGCGATGGGCAATCATAATAACGGTCTTAGACTTGGTGAGTTCTGCGATTGCACGCTGAAGTTCAAGCTCGTTTTCTGGATCAACATTAGCTGTTGCCTCATCAAGTACCACGATTGGTGCATCTTTTAAGATAGCGCGCGCAATAGAAAGACGCTGGCGCTCGCCACCAGAAAGCATTGATCCACCTTCTCCTAAGCGTGTTTCGTATCCCTCAGGTAAAGCCTGGATAAACTCTTCGCAGCAAGCACGCCGAGCCGCGTCAACTACTTGCTCATGAGTTGCGTCTGGATTGCCAAACTTGATGTTGTTCTCAATGGTGTCATCAAACAAGAAGACTCCCTGGAAAACAGTAGAGAAGTTTTGGAGCAGAGCGTCAACCTTATAGTCGCGCACATCGCGTCCGCCAAGTGTCACTTGACCTGTATTCACATCCCAGAAGCGTTCAATCAAACGGACAAGCGTTGTCTTGCCCGAACCGCTTGGACCTACGATGGCACAAGAAGTACCTGCAGGAATCGAGAGACTCACATCGTCAAGAATTTGCCTGTCGTCGTAGCCAAATGACACATGAGAAAGCTCTATGTCGCAAGAATCCGCTTTCTCCAGACCTTCTCCCTCTTCCATTGCAGGAGTGGCGAGAATGGCGTTTGTTTGCTCCATTGCAATTTCAATGTTACGCAGAATAGTTGAGAAACGACCAGCGGATTCAAGACGGCTAAACAACATAAACGACATAACCACTACGGTTAAGCACGTAGCTGTATCAAGTGTTCCAGATAGCCATAGTCCAACTGATACCAGGCACATAATAATGCTTGTAGCCTTGGAGATAACCATCTGCAGAACAGAGAAACGAAGCGCCTTAAACTCAAGTTTGAGCGCTTGGACACGGCAATCATCAACTGCTTTGGCGTACTTTCCCTCAGCATCATCAATAAGGGAAAATGCCCTTACCACGCTAATGCCGCGAACATACTCAAGGACGGAGCTAATCAAAGTAGTATTTGCGGCCACATAATCATCTGATGTATTACGCACGTAGGCCTGCAAGATCTCCATTGTTATGCAGAAAAGAACAAATGTAGCTGCAGTTATAAGGCCCAATTGCCAACAAAATACAAACAGGAACGCAACAATAATTGCTGTTAAGGCCAAACCGCCAAAAACCATCATATAGAGCAAGCCGCCAAGATTTTGCATTACATCTAACTGGTTAGTCATAACAGCTGTTACTTCTCCAAGGCTATTCTCGTTAAAATAACCCATGGGCAAACGGCGCAACGTATCTCCAATTTCCGCACGTTTAGCGCCAGCCATACTGAAATTAGCATCACAGAAATTCTCGCTCTTAAAGTGTGAGCAGATGAACGTTCCTATAATGCTCAAAAGCATGACTCCCAGCGCAGAAACTATTGTCTGGGTTGAGAGCGTATCCGTAGACAGAGCAGTAAAAACAATCCAAAGCGCCGTTATTTGTACGCCTTCAAAGAGACAACCAAGAACGGTAAAGAAAAGGCCCTTGTGGAGTTTCTGGCGATAAGAACTTCCAAATTGAAAGTACATTTTTAAGACAGACAGCATTTTACTCCCCCTTAAGCCTCGTCAAGTGCGCCAATGTGAGCGCGATACATGGTTGCATAGAGCGGGCATGTCTCCATAAGCTGATTATGCGTACCCTCAGCTTCAATAGAACCATCGTTGACAACAACAATTTTGTCGGCATTTTGTACGGTAGAAAGACGATGCGCGATAACCACCAGTGTTTTGCCAGCTACCAGTTTTGCAACTGCAGATTCAACCTCTGCTTCAGACTCTGGATCTGCGTAAGCTGTTGCTTCATCAAGCATGATGATCGGCGCGTTTTTGAGCATAGCTCGTGCAATTGCTACACGCTGGCGTTCTCCGCCAGAAAGGTGTCCACCTGAGCCTCCTACAACCGTTTGATAGCCATGAGGAAGTGATTGGATAAAGTTGTGGCAGCCAGAGGCTTTTGCGCAGGCAATAACCTCATCATCGGTGGCATCTTTTTTGCCCATTCTGATGTTTTCCATAACGGTTTCATCAAAAAGGTAACTATCTTGGTCAACATAAGCTACGAGGTTTGCAAGTTGAGCTGGACTGCAGGAGCGAATATCTTGTCCTCCAATAGAAACAGATCCTTCATTTGGATCCCAGAAACCTGCAATAAGCCGAGCAACAGTAGATTTACCTGATCCACTTGGACCAACAAGTGCTGTAACTTGTCCTGGCTCAATGTCTAAAGTAATCCCGTGAATCACTTCATTGCTTCCGTAGGAGAAACGGACATCGCTTAGCTTAATTTCAGTACCTTCAAGCGTGCAAGGAACATCAGCTCTCACCTGATCAGGGTAATTTAAGACCTCAGAAATTTCTTTAACAACAGAACCTACCTGTGCAAGAGAATCCATAAAGCTCATTGCTTCAAAGAGTGGCTGGAAAATACCTAGAGAAAGAACTGCGCACATGACAAACGTAGAAGGAGAAAGACTCCCCTGGAGCACAAACAGACATCCCAAAGGCAATACGGTTACGAGTGTTGCTGGAGCAATCGACAGCATGGCATCCTGCCAGATTTGACAGTGGCTCATCCAGTCAATAAAGGCATGAGCGGAGGCATAAACAGCTTTAGAGAACTTCTCGTAAGAACTTGCCGACTGTCCAAAAGCCTTAATTACCTCAATTCCTGACACGTACTCAACTGAAGCGTTATTCATCTCTTTGCCGGTTACGATAGTATTCTGATACCAGTACTCATAGTCTTTCATCATGCCTGATAAACACGCTAGTCCTACAACAATGGTAAGCAACGCAGCAAGAGCAAGACGCCAATCCAAAACAATCAGATAGACAAAGACTGCAAATGCAGCCGTAAGGTTTGAAGTGAGCTCAGGAACTGCATGAGCAAGCGTGGTTTCAATGCTATCGATTTTCTCGACCAGAAGACGTTTGAGAGAGCCCGAAGGTGTATCAAGTACATATCCCATTGGGATAGTGGTCAGTTTCTTTGCCACTCGGATACGCATATTTGCGATTGTCGCAAATGTTGCCTTATGAGAAACGACCGTTGAAAGATGATGGAAAATTATTTTAGCTAAATAGCTGAGGCCCGCTATAAGCCCCCATTGAAGGTAAAACGGCCATTCTTTAATTCCATTAAAAATGCCAACCACCATGTTACCTGCGGCAACATAGGGAACTATGCCTCCAAAAACACCAATAACGGCAAGAATGACAGAGAGTGCATACATGCCTTTTCTATCTGACCACTCAAGCAGCACGGTAACAGGATTTATTTCAGATTGCTGTAAATCCTGTTTTGTATTTTGATTGGACTCAGTAGCTTGAACACTTTGGTTTTGACGCTTTGTCATGCCCATACCGCCTCCTGCCACAAACTCACAATGTACTGTCTGTTATTCAGGCTGGCTTTGACAGAGAAAGCAAAGCTTCAACTGCCATAAGTTAGCTATATATAACTATTTATTAGTTTCAAACTGCTGAGCTGCTAAAACAAGATTGTTTTATAAGTAATCGGTAAGTGGTAAACGCGCTGTCTGAGCGTGAGTGCTTGTAAATAATCCCATTAAAATTCTTATGAAAGCTTAATCTAACCTCAATAATTGGTTAATCTTTATAAGAGACCATGTATCACGAAGACGAGAGGCGTCTTTAACATCTCGAAAGGAAGCTGATCATGGAAAAGCTAGAAAAGGTTGAGGTAATTCGCGAGAAGTGCGGCGTAAGCTACGAGGACGCAAAGGCAGCACTTGACGCTTGTGATGATAATGTTCTTGATGCAATTATTTGGCTCGAGAAGCAGGGCAAGTCCACTAAGCAGACTGCAAACTATACTACTGAGTCAGCTGCACAGTCAGACGTTTCTCCAGAAATGGAAGCAGCTCAAATTGCCTACCAAGAATCAAGCAAGAAGTCTGATTTCTCAGAGAATATGTCTTCTCTTTGGGAAAAGTGCAAGGAACTCTTCCATAAGAGTGTAGAAGCAAAATTTATTGTTACTCGTCGTGGCGAGCAGTTCATGGCCATGCCAGTAATTATTCCAATTGTTGGTCTATTCCTCTGGGGTGCTACATTCTGGCTGCTCATCATTGGCTTGTTCTTTGAGATGCGTTATCACATTCAGGGAGCTTATCCTATTGTTGTTGATGTAAATGAGGCAATGGATAAGGCTGCAGATGCAGCGGGTTCCATCAAAAAAGACGTCATCGACAAAAAGTAAATTGCGATTGATCCCAAACCTAAAGTAGAAGACTTCGATATTTAGGCAAGAAAATGATTAAGGTTCTTATCGTTGAAGACGAAGAAAAAATTGCGCGCTTTATAGAACTCGAGCTTAAACATGAGGGCTATGAGGTAGACAAAGCTCTTGACGGAAGAACCGGAGCTGAAAAAGCTCTGGCAAATGACTATGATCTTATCTTGCTTGATATACTTCTTCCCCAGCTTAACGGTCTAGAAGTTCTTAGAAGGATTCGTCGCGAGAAAAACACGCCAACTATCATGCTCACTGCTCGTGATTCGGTTATGGATAAAGTAGCTGGTCTCGATGCGGGTGCAGATGACTACCTCACCAAACCTTTTGCGATAGAGGAACTTCTCGCCCGCATTCGCGTGGCACTCAAACA